>CAYLWJ010000086.1:0-51985 GCA_964387355.1 uncultured Actinomycetota bacterium
TTGGATGATTTTTTTCTGGGTACCAAATTACAACTCCTTAGTTTTTGGTCTAATTCTTACACCAATAAAACCTGGTGTTACAGCTTTTGAATTCACTATTAAAAATAAAATTGCTCTAATAAATATAACTGCAGTAAATAAGCTAATAAGGACTCCTATTGCAAGCGTAACTGCAAATCCCCTAATAGGACCAGTTCCAAACCTATAAAGCGCAGCAGCTGTAATAAGCGTAGTGATATTAGAATCAATTATTGCTTTTAAAGCATTCCTAAAACCTTCTGTAAAAGAAGCAACTTTACTCTTACCTTTCAACATTTCCTCTTTTATCCTAGCAAAAATTAATACATTAGCATCTACAGCTATACCTATTGTTAAAACTATACCTGCAATACCAGGTAAAGTAAGAGCAGTTTTTAATCCTGCTAGTATACCCCAAAAAATAATTACATAAACAATAAGTCCCAAAATTGAAATTGCTCCAAGGCCTCTGTAAAGTGCAACCATTAAAATAGCAATTAATATAAAGCCTATAATTCCAGCCATAATGCTTTGCCTTAGTGAATCCTGCCCAAGTGTAGGACCTATTGTTTGGCTTTCCTGAATCTCAAGTGTTACAGGAAGAGCTCCTGTTTGAAGAACTAAAGCAATGTCCTTAGCCTCCTCAAGTGTTGGGATATTTTCAATAACTGCATCTCCTCCAGTAATTGCCTGCCTTATTACTGGAGCTGACTTTACTTCACCATCTAATACTATTGCTAGCCTTTTTCCAACATTTTCAGTTGTTATTTTTGCAAATTGTTTTGCACCTTCATCATTAAAAGACATAGAAACTATTATCTGACCATTTTGACTATATCCCGCAAAAGCTTTAACAAGCTTATCTCCTGTAAGAAGAGTTGGACCTAACACAAGATTATTATTCTGGTCATACGATTCAACAATTCTAAATTCGAGTTGTGCTGTTTTGCCAATAACTTCAATAGCTCTAGCTGGGTCATCTACCCCTGGAAGCTGCACAATTATATTTCTATTAAAATCCCTTGTAACTAAAGGCTCAGAAATACCAAGTTTATCAATTCTATTTAAAATTATTAATTGCGCCTTATCTAAAGCTTCATCTGTTACCTGTTGGGCACCTGATTCAGTTGGTTTTAAAATTATTTGTGTCCCACCTTGTAAATCTAAGCCAAGTTTTATGGAAGAATTAAAGATAAAATAAAAGCAAACACCTACAATTACAATAAAAACTATTACTACTATTATATTGCCTAACCTGTTTTTCATGTTTTGTTCTTCTTTTTTTTATTATTCTTTTAACTTGTTAAGTTTATTTTTTAATTAAAAAGATTTTTTAAATCCCATTAATCCTATTATTTTATTCTATTTATCGTATAGGTCTTATCGCTTACATCTTATTACAAACATCTATTTCATAACTATATCTATTGCCTACATCTATTGCAGAAATCTATTGTCTAAATCTTATTTTTTATTTTCTACATTTTATTCTGAGTATCTACTGTTCCTTGAGAAGTAATGACTCTTGCAATTGCACTTTTTGCTAATTTAACATCTACTCCACCTGCTATTGTAATTATCACACTGTCTTCTCTTACATCTTTAATCCTCCCATAAAAACCACCAATTGTAACAATTTCATCCCCTCTTTTTAAACTACTCATTAAGTCTTGAGCTTTTTTAGACCTTACTCTTTGAGGTCTAATCAAGAGAAAATAAAATGCTACTGCAAGAACAGCAAGCCAAATCCAAGTGCCATAATTTGCAAGCAACGCTCTAAACCCTGTAGGCGCTTCAGTGGTTACAGATGCTTGTGCTGAATCTGTTGAAGATGTTTGAACAGTTGGAGAAAGTGAAGTACAGCCAACAAGAAAACTAAAAGCACTAATTAATAATATGCATGTTAAAATAACAAAAATATATTTTCTAGATATTATTTTCTTTAACATTTACTCACTCCTATTTTATTTTATTATATTTTGCAATTGTCTTAATTTGCTTGTTATTATTATTAACATTTTTAAAAATTTTGCAATCTTTTTAATAGTTATTTTTTACTTTTAAACAAATTGCTTTAATAATTTATTTATTTTTTATTTTTTAAATATTGGTTTTTAAAATTTTCTCTAAATTTAACATAATTTCCTTCATTAATAGCAATTCTTGCTTTTTCTACAAGATTAAAAATAAAATAAAGATTATGTATTGTTAAAAGCATTGCTGCTAGTATTTCCTTGCTTTTATATAAATGTTTTATATATGCAATAGAAAAATTTTGGCAAGTATAACAATCGCAGCTTTCATCTATGGGGCTAAAATCATCAGAATACTTCTTATTTTTTACATTAATTTTGCCATAACTTGTAAAGGCGCTTCCCATACGAGAAATTCTTGTAGGCATTACACAATCAAACATATCAACACCAAAATATATTGCATCAATTATACCGAGGGGATCCCCTAAGCCCATAAAATAAATAGGCTTTTTTTTATCAATATAATCAATTACAAAACTTAAAATTTCAATTGTTTTATCCCTTTCTTCACCAACACTCAACCCACCAATAGCAATTCCATTAAAATCTAGCTCTGATATTTCTTGTGCACAAACTTTTCTAATATCTTTAAAAAACCCGCCTTGAATAATTCCAAAAATACGTGTTTTTAAATTATTATTTTCATTTCTGATAATATTTTTTTTAAATATTTTAATGCTTTGCTTTGCCCACTTTAAAGTTCTTTTTGCAGCTATTAAAGCAGTGTTTTTATCCTCTGTATATGCTATACATTCGTCAAGAACCATAGCTATGTCTGAGCCAATATCTAACTGATACTGCATCACATTTTCAGGAGTGAAAAAATGACTTGAACCATCTATTATTGATTTAAACTCAACTCCTTCATCTGTAACTTTGCTTATTTTATTTAAACTAAAAACTTGAAAACCACCACTGTCTGTTAATATGCTCTTTTCCCAGTTCATAAACTTATGTAGTCCACCTGCTTTTTTTATAATATCAATTCCTGGCTGTAAGTACAAATGATACAAATTAGCCAATATTATCTCACAATTTAACTTATAAAGTTGTCTATGATCAATTGCTTTAACTGTAGCTTTTGTCCCAACAGGCATGAAAACAGGTGTTTGAATTTTGCTATGAGAAGTATTAATAATACCTGTTCTTGCATTAGCAGATAAATCTTTTTTATTTATTTTAAAAAATTGATTCAATATTATTATTAATTCTATTATTAATTATAATTAATTATAGGTATTAATTATATATAATAATTGTAATGATTATAGGTAATTTAATATATAAACATACAGTCGCCAAAACTATAAAACCTATAATTTTTTTGTTTGGCTTCCTCATAAGCTTGTAAAATATTTTCCCTTCCTGCAAAAGCAGAAACCATTACTAGTAAAGTCGAACATGGTAAATGAAAATTTGTTATCATTGCTTGTACTAACTGAAATTTAAACCCTGGATAAATGTAAAGAGAGGTCTGTCCGCTACAAGCTGTTAATTTTCCCTTTTCTAAAGCAATTGTCTCTAAAACTCTTGTGCTTGTTGTGCCAACAGCTATAATTCTACCACCTCTTTTTTTTGCATTTAATATTTTTTCTACTTCTTTCTCTGATATAGAATAATACTCACTATGGATTTTATGCTTTTCAATATCATCTTCTGTTATAGGCCTAAATGTATCAAGTCCAATATCTAGTCTTAATTTAGCAAAAATTATACCATTTTTCTCCAAATCATTAATAAGTTCATTTGTAAAGTGAAAACCAGCTGTAGGTGCTGCTGTTGAACCATCTTTATCTGCATAAACGGTCTGGTATCTGTCATAATTAATATTTTTATTTTTGATATAAGGCGGTAAAGGAATTTTACCGTGCTTTTCTATTACAGTATCTATATCATCACTAAATTCTACAATTGCTTTACCATAATCAAGTTTTTTATTAACGACAAAATAAAAATTCCCAATAAATACTCTATCGTTTTTCTTAAGTCTTTTTGCAGGTTTTAACAAGACATTTGCAGTATTATAATTTATTTTATTTAAAATAAAGCATTCTATATTAGCATTTGTAGTCTCTTTTAAGCCTTTAAGCCTGCATTTAATTACTTTACTCTCATTTAGGACCAATACATCATTTTTTTTTAAATAATTTTTAATGTTATAAAAATAATCATGATAAATAGAACCATCTTGTTTTTTTAAAACAAGCATTTTGGCATGGTCTCTTTTTTCAAGAGGTTCTTGTGCAATATATTCTTCAGGTAAATCATAATAAAACAGCTTTTTATCCATATGTATAAAAATAAACAATATTTAAAATTTTTAAAATTTTTAGAATTATCCTTAAAATTAGATATTGTATTTTTATTGCAGTTTAAAAAAATTCAGCCCTAAAAAAGCTTAGGTTTTTGACCATTGTTTTCAATATTATTTTTACTATTTAAAGAATTATTTAGATTATTAAGATTATTTAGGTCAAACAATCCTAAAGGCATATTAATATTTAAATGCTTATAGGCAAGTGCAGTAGCTACTCTACCTTTAGGTGTTCTTTTAATAAAACCAAGTTGAAGAAGATAAGGTTCATAAACATCTTCAATTGTATCAATTTCTTCTCCAATTGAAACAGCAATTGTCCCGACCCCAACAGGCCCACCATTAAATTTATGTATTATAGTGGTTAAGATTTTTTTATCTATTACATCAAGTCCCATAGTATCAATATCTAGTTTTTGAAGTGACTGTTTCGCAATTTTTTCTGTAATTTTTCCATCTCCAGAAATAAGTGCATAGTCTCTAACTCTTTTTAATAATCTATTTGCAATTCTAGGTGTCCCTCTTGATCTTTGAGCTATAGCATTTGCACCTTCATCATCTATATCTAAATTTAAAATTTTAGCAGACCTAATTATTATCTTTTTTATACTTTCGATATCATAATAATCAAGTCTTAAATTTACCCCAAACCTATCTCTAAGTGGGGGTGCTATAAGTCCTATCCTAGTAGTTGCGCCAATAATTGTAAAAGGCGCTATATCTATTCTAATAGACCTAGCTGATGGACCCTTACCTATAATTATATCCAACTTAAAGTCTTCCATAGCTGGATATAAAATTTCTTCAATTACCCTGTTTAACCTGTGCATTTCATCAATAAAGAGCACATCAAACTTTTCAAGATTAGTTAATATTGCTGCTAGGTCTCCTGCTCTCTCAATTGCTGGACCACTAGTAATTTTAAAATTTACGCCTAATTCATTTGCAATAATTTCAGCAAGACAGGTTTTACCTAGACCAGGTGGGCCAGATAATATAACATGATCTAAAGGCTGATTTCTTTTTTTTGCAGAATCAATAAATACTTTTAAATTTTCTACAATTTTTTCCTGCCCAATAAAATCAGAAAAAAACTTTGGGCGAAGGCTTTTATCTAATTCATTATCTTCACTTTTTAACCTTGGATTAATATAGTCTTCTTTATTTTCTTGATAATTTTCTTGATAATCCATTTTTACATTAAAAATAATTTTTAGTTTTCCTTTAACCTTTAACTTAGATTTCTTTTAAAGCAGCTTTCAATATTTCTTCAATTTTTAATTCTAATAAATCCTCTGCTTTAATTTTCTTTAATACTTCATTTATCTCAGTATTTGTATAACCTAATGTTTTTAGAGCTTCCCTAACTTCAGCAATTTTTGTATTTTCAATTGATACAACCAGTGGGATTGGCAATTCTTCGTCTTTAATTTTATCATAAATTTCTACTATTAATCTTTCTGCAAGTTTTTTTCCTATACCAGGGATTCTTCTAATTAAATCAATCTCTTTTTTTAAAATAATTTTTTTTAGTTCATTAGTTGAATAAATTGATAATGAACTTAAAGCTATTTTTATAGATATCCCTGAAACACTAATCAGTTTTGTAAAAAAATCTTTATCTTCACTATTTAAAAAACCAATTAATTTTATTTCATCTTCTCTAAGATAAGTATAAGTAACTAATGTCACAGAGTTTTCCACTTCTGGAAGTTTTTCAAAAGTTTTACTTGAAATTAAAACTTCAAAACCAATTCCATTTATATCAATAATTACACTTGTTGGGAGTTTTTCTAATAATCTCCCTGTAAGTCTTGTAATCATAATATTAAAACTATAATCATAATATTGAAACTATATAATTTTAAAACTATGTTTTTTAATTAAACACTTTTATTTAGTATTTAATTATTTTAATTATAAAATATTTTAAATTTTTAACATTTTTTTGTTTTTAGATTTATTTTTTTATTTTATTTTCGAATTTTTTATATGATGCATGACAAATTGCTATCCCCATTGCATCCCATGCATCATCAGCTGAAGGGAAAAAATCGTCTTTTACACCTAATATCATTTTTAACATATATTTAATTTGCTTTTTTGTTGCTCTGCCATATCCTACAATTGATTGCTTTACTTCAAGAGGTGTATATTGATAAATTTCAAGATTTGAAATTGTGCCAGCTAGCATTACTACACCTCTTGCTGCCCCAATTAAAAGAGCAGTTTTATTATTAACATTGAAAAAAATGTCCTCAACTGCAAGGCAATTTGGATTATATTTCTTTATATAAAAATTTATTGAAGTATAAATATGCTCAAGTCTTTTATGCAAAGGCAGCTGACGGCTCGTAATAATGCAATCACATAAAATAGGGATAAAATTATTTTTTTTTATATCTAATATAGCAATTCCTGTTGTTTCTATTCCTGGGTCTATACCGATTACTCTAACGTAATCACATTCCATTAAATATTAACCCACTTCCTGCAAAATTTCTTCAGTTATTTCAATATTTGAGTAAACATTTTGAACATCATCATGATCATCAAGAGCATTTATTAATCTTAAGACCTTTTCAGCATCTTTTTTTGAAACCTCAACTGTAGATTTTGGGATATACGTAATTTCAGCAGATTTAACATTAATTTTTAATTCATCTAACTTTTTCTTAACATTCATGAATTCTGCAGGATTTGTTTTAATTTCATAAAAACCAGCATCCTCTTCAATATCTTCTGCACCTGCATCAATTACTTCAAGCATAAAATTTTCTTCATCTGAAACTTTCTCTTTTTCAACTAGAAGCACGCCTTTTCTTTCAAAAAGCCATCCTACACAACCTGATTCACCAAGATTTCCGCCATTTTTTGAAAAAATATTTCGCATTTCAGCTGCTGTCCTATTTCTATTTTCAGTCATTGCTTCTACCATTATTGCTGTCCCACCTGGACCATAACCCTCATACATAATAGTTTCATATTTCTCGCCATCTAATTCGCCAGTGCCTCTTTTAATAGCCCTCTCAATATTTTCCATTGGCATATTGTATTCTCTGGCTTTTTCAATTGCATTTGCTAACATAAAATTATTTTCAGGATCCCCACTGCCGCCCTCTCTTGCTGCAATAGTTATACTTCTGGAAAGCTTGCCAAATATATTTCCTTTTTTAGCATCTTCTTTTGCCTTTTTATGTTTAATCGAATGCCATTTTGAATGTCCTGACATTTTTTATCTCCAACTCTAATTATTACAATTTTATTAATTATTAAAATTTTTAAATTTTAAAATTTAAAAATTTTAATGTACACAATAAAGTTTTAATTATTAAAATAATATAAATTTTAACAAAATTTAATAAAAATAAATATAAAATAAGTGCTGATAATTAAATACTAATAATTAATAAGTATTAAATTCAATTTATATTAGATTTTAACATATTTTGTGAATTTTTAACCATGTTTAAAAAATATTTATGAATTCTTAAATTATCAGTCAGTTCTGGATGAAAAGCACAAACTAAAACATTGTTTTGCTTAGCTAAAACAATATCATTATTTAATTTAGCTAAAACCTGTAAAGAATTCCCGACTTTTTCAATTTTCGGGGCTCTAATGAAAACAGCATTAAATTTCTCTATTTTTCCATTTAAATTAATATCTATTTCCTGCTCAAAACTATCTACTTGCCTTCCATATGAATTTCTTGTAACTGAAATATCAATAAAACCTAAACCAAAATTAAAGCCTGTCACCTCTTTTGCAAGTAATATCAAACCTGCACATGTACCAAAAATAGGTTTACCTGAGTTATAGTATTCGATTAACTTTGGTTTAAAGTTATACTTTTCAATAAGCTTGCTTATTGTTGTGCTTTCTCCTCCAGGAATTATTAAGCCGTCTGTGTTTTGTAGTTGCTCAGGAAACCTTACCTCAATTGCCTCAGCTTGACATTTTTTTATTGCAATAATATGTTCTCTAAAAGCTCCCTGTAAAGCAAGCACACCTATTATAATATTCTTTTTTTCTGATTCTAGTTTATCTATTTTATCCATATAGATTATCCATTTATAAACATAACAAAAATTAATTTTATCTTTTTACCAACCTCTGTTTGAAATTATTTCACTTGGATCCATTCTTCCTACGTTTATACCTGTCATTGGTGCACCTAAGCCTCTTGAAACTTTTGCAAGAATCTCTGGCTCATTATAATGGGTTGTTGCTTCAACTATAGCACTTGCCATTTTTAATGGATTTTCAGATTTAAAAATACCTGAACCGACAAAAATACCATCAGCACCTAACTGCATAATCATAGCTGCATCTGCAGGTGTAGCTATGCCTCCTGCTGAGAAATTTACTACAGGAAGCTTTTTATTTTCATGAACATATAAAACAAGTTCATATGGGGCACCCATTTCTTTTGCTACTGTCATAAGCTCTTCAACTGGAAGTGAAGCTATTCTTGCAATATCATCTTTTATTCTACGCATATGCTTTACAGCTTCAATAACGTCACCAGTACCAGCTTCACCCTTGGTTCTAATCATTGCTGCACCTTCACCTATTCTTCTTAATGCTTCACCAAGATTAGTTGCGCCACAAACAAAAGGAACTTTAAATTGCCACTTATTTACATGATATCTATCATCTGCAGGAGTTAGTACCTCACTTTCATCAATATAATCTACCCCTATAGCTTCAAGTATCTGAGCTTCTGCAAAATGTCCAATTCTACATTTTGCCATTACAGGTATTGAAACAGCATCCATAATTTTTAAAATAATTTCTGGGTCTGCCATTCTTGCAACACCACCAGCAGCTCTTATATCTGCAGGAACTCTTTCTAGTGCCATTACTGAAACTGCGCCAGCTTCCTCAGCGATTTTTGCTTGCTCAACTGTTGTTACATCCATTATTACTCCACCTTTTAGCATTTCTGCAAGTCCTGCTTTAACTTTAATTGTGCCCTTTTCCATCTATTGCCTCCTAAAATTTTTAATTTTTAGTCTTAATTACTAGTCTTAGTCTTAACTTAAAATTGAATTAAAAAAATCCAAAAACTATTATATTCCTTATTATCTTTTGTTCCTTATTACTATAACTTATTCCTTATTACCTATAACTTATTCCTTATTACTTTATTTTAATACATATTATTTTAATACATATTATTTATTAATTTCTTGCATGATTTGCTCAGTGCTTTTTACTCCGATTCCCAATGACATTTTCTCAAGTCTTTTTATTCTCTCCTCAATTGGAGGATGAGTATTAAATAAACTGCTAAAAGCCATTTTATTACCTTTGCCAAATGGATTTGCAATAAACATATGCTCTGTCGCATTGTTAGCTGTCTTAACTTGACTATACGCACTTATTTTTCTTAACGCATTTGCAAGTCCAGCAGGATATCTTGTAATTAGCGCACCATTTGAATCTGCAAGATATTCTCTCTGCCTGCTTATAGCAAACCTCATTATCATAGCAATAATAGGAGATAAAATAATTAAAAAAAGACCTAAAAGTAAAAATATTATATTAAAAATTCCTCCGCCTGAGTTTTTATTTGAGGATCTTCTACCACCACCAAATAAAAAACTTCTAAATATTATATTGCTTAAAATAACAACCATTCCTACAAGAATAGCTATTATTGTGCCAAGTAATATATCATAATTTTTTATATGTGAAATTTCATGAGCTATTACCCCTTTTAATTCTTCATCATCAAGATTTTGTATTAATCCTTTAGTTAACACAATAATACTATTTTTAGGATTTCTACCAGTTGCAAAAGCATTCATACCTAGCTCATCTATAACATAAACTTTAGGCATAGGTATACCTGCTGCAATAGACAAACCCTCAACAATATAAAAAATCCTAGGATTTTCTTCATGTGTTAAAGGTCGTGCATTTGTAATAGCAATAACAATTTTATCACTATAGTAATAACTACCAAAGCTAGTTATTAACGCAAAAATTAATGCAACTATCATTAAAAGAACAGAAAAACCCCCATTTATACCATACCTATAATCAATATAATATCCTATGGCAAAACCAAGCAAAGAAATAAACAAGATAAAAAAGATTATTATAAAAATTGTTTTTCTTCTATTACTTGAAATATACTCATACATTTTTACAACCTGTAAATCAAAATAAAACTAAATAATTAAAATTTAAAATTTAACTTTAACTGGTTCTCGGGCTGCACTTTCTTCAATCTCGAAATAATCTCTTGGTGTAAATTTAAACCAGCTAGCAAAAATATTTCCTGGAAAAGTTTGAATTTTTGTATTGTATTGAAGAACAGAATCATTATAAAATTGCCTTGCATAAGCAATATTGCTTTCTATGCCTTTTAACTCTTCCATTAATCTTAAAAAATGCTGGTCAGCTTTTAAATTTGGATACTGCTCAGCAACAGCAAATAAAGATTTTAAAGTTTCTGTTATAACATTTTCAGCCTTAGATTGATCTGTAACAGTTTTAGCTTCAATACCAAGACTCCTTGCTTTAATTACATTTTCCAAAGTTTCTCTTTCATGCGCCGCATAACCTTTAACAGTTTCAACTAGATTTGGTATTAAATCATATCTTTTTCTAAGCTGAACATCTATTTGAGACCATGCATTATCAATTCGGTTTCTAAGATTTATAATCCCATTATAAATCCCTATACCTACAAAAAGTAAAATTATTATTATACCCACTAAAATTACTATTGGAACAATTATTGCTGCTAACATAAGTCCTCCTATTTTAATCCTTTATTAAATATTTTTTAATATTTTTAACTTTAATAAGATTATATCATATTTAAAAACAAAAAATTTAAAATTGTCAATCTATTTATTTTTACACATTAATTTTTTTATGATATATTTCAATAAGTTTAAATCAGTAAAAAAGTATAATATTGAAAAGTTTGGAATATATAAATTTAAATAGAAATTCAAATATATTCATTTAAACAAATTTTTAAAATTTTAATAAGTTTTAATAGTTATTCTTAAAAAATTATTAATTTGTTAATAACCTAGTGTCAAATGTCGATATAGTTAATTAATAAATTTGTGGGAGGATTTTAATGAGTAGTGAAAATTGTAATAACAAAAAAGTTTTTGGGTTAGTATCTGGTAATGGAAGCGGAAAAACATCTCTTGCTGAGTGCTTTTTATTTAATAGCGGAATGATTAATAGATTGGGTAAAGTGGAAACAAAAAATACTGTTTCTGACTACAGTCCGCTTGAAATTAAAAGAGGTTTTTCTATTAGCTCAAGTATAATGCATTATAAGTATAAAAACTTTGAAATTAACTTTATTGATGCTCCTGGATATATAGACTTTATTGCCCAAGCTTTTGCAACAATAAAGGTTGTAGATAGTGTTTTATTAGTTATTGATGTAAAGTCTGGTCTTCAAGCTGCCACTGAAAGAATTATTGAATATTTAAAACAAAATCCAAAACCAACATTTTGCATTTTAAATAAAGTAGACCAGGAAAACGTTGATTTCTTTTCAACAGTAAATGAAATAAAATCAAGCACAGGATTAAATTTAGTTCCAATCACAATTCCTTATAATGAACAAGAAAAACTTATAGGTGTCATTGATATTATGCAAAATGAGCAGTTTAATTATAAAGAAGGCTCATTTCAAGGACAGAAAGTGCCTGTAAGTGACTCAAAAAAGTCAGATGTTGAAAATTATCATAATAATCTCATAGAATCAATAGTTGAAACTAATGACGATTTGTTAAATAAATATCTTGAAGGAGCGAAAATTGAATCAAGCAGCTTAAAAGAAGTTTTTAAAGAAGCTGTAATAGACTGTAAAGTTATACCTACTTTTGCTGTATCAAGCGGTAAAAATTTTGGAGTCGATATATTAATGGACTATATAAATTCTTTACTTCCTTCTCCCTTAGAAATTAAGCCAATAAAAGCCATACAGATTGGTAAAGATAACGATAAAAATATCCAGTTGGAAATTACGCCAAATCAAGACGGTCCAGTATTAGCATATGTTTTTAAAACAACAGCAGATCCTTATATTGGAAAACTTGCAATTTTTAGAGTCTTTTCTGGAAGTATTAAAGCAGGATCAAGTTATTTTCTATCAAATACAAAAGCAGTTTATAAATTTACTAATTTATTTAAACTTCAAGGAAAAGAACAGCAGGATATTAGTGTAGCAACTTGCGGAGATATAGTAGCAGTATCAAAAATTACTGAAATTACTAATGATGATACTATATCTTCACCTGACAACCCGTTAGAAATACCTAAAATTGAATACCCTCAACCTACTTACCCAAGAGCAATAATGCCAATAAGCAAAGGGGATGAGGAAAAAATAAGCATGGGTCTGTCAAGACTTGTTGAAGAAGACCCGACTTTAAAAATGGAATTAAACCTAGAAGTTCATCAAAATATTGTATGGGGTATGGGTGATTTACACCTTGCAATTGTAAAAGAAAATTTAAAAGAAAAATTTGATATAGATGTTATAATGTCTGAGCCTGAAGTTGCTTATAAAGAAACTATTAAAAAAGAAGCTAAAGCAGAATATAAATATAAAAAGCAGTCTGGCGGTAGAGGCCAATATGGCCATGTATTTATTGAATTAAAACCTTTAACAACTGGAGAAAACTTTAAATTTGAAGACAGCATTTTTGGTGGTGCAATTCCAAAAAATTATATCCCTAGTGTTGAGAAAGGAATTCGTGAAGCTATGAACTCTGGTGTTCTTGCAGGTTATCCAGTTGTTAATGTTTATGTAAATTTATACGACGGCTCATTCCATACTGTTGATTCTTCTGATATGGCTTTTAAAATTGCAGCATCAATGGCTTTTAAGAAAGGTATGAGTGAGGCAAATCCAGTAATTCTGGAGCCCATTATGGAAATAGAAGTTACAGTCCCAGAAAAATATATGGGTGATATTATTGGCGATATTAACTCTAAAAGAGGCAAAATAATTTCAATGACTCCATCTGATAATAAAACGCAGATTATTAAAGCTACTATACCTCAATCTGAGTTATTCAATTATACCGTAGATTTAAAATCAATAACTCAAGGTAGAGGTATGTTTAAGCAAAGATTTTCACATTATGATGAATTACCTGCACACCTTGCTCAACCACTAATAGAAAAAAGAAAAGAAGAAAAGGAAAAAGAATGAGAAAAAAATTTAATAAATATTCTAGTATTATTGATAGGTTTCCTATAATTGCGGTTGTTGTTATTGTAGGGTTTTCAATAATCTTTTTTTTAATTTTTAAAGCTAAATTTCCTTTAAGCTTTTTTTCTGGTCAAGTAAGTGCAGAAAAAAATCAAACTGCTCAGTTTGAAATTTACATAGCATCTCCTTCAAACGAACAAGTTTTTTCATTTGTAAATGTTAATGAGAGTGTTCCTATAGAAGTTAAAGCAAAAAATATTGAAAACTTAGATTATAAGTTAAAAATTTTAATTAATAACGAAACAGTTAAGACTTTTAATTCTCCTCCTTATCAATTTAATTGGACTCCTGAAGATTCTGGAGAGTATGAGCTTATTGCAAATCTTGAAGATGATATTGGTAAAATTATTGCAAGCTCAAATAAAGTTGTTTTTAGTGTAGAATATACAAATGAGACTATAGAGACAATTCAAAGAAGCATTGATATCGAAGATAAGAAAAGCGCTGCATTAAATAATTCACAGTTTAGAAGCCAAAATGGAGCTCCAATTTTTTCTTTTAAATGTTATACTCCCCCAGTGATTGATGGCAATATCGATGAATGGGATATTTATGACAAAGCAAGTATATCAAATCCTACAATAAAAAAAGAAAATTTCACTAGCGTAAGCGACTGCTCAGGAATAATTTACACATGCTGGGATGATCAAGCTTTTTATTTTGCAGTTGTGGTTACTGACGATGTTTTTAATCAAAGTTTTACTGGAAATCAAATAAATAGCGGTGACAGCATTACCTTAGTTTTTGACACCGATCTTAGTGGAGACTTTAATATACCATTTTATAATAGTGATGATTTTCATATAGATTTTTCACCAGGAAGTTTCACAGGTGTGCCCCCTCAAGCTTTCATTTACTTTCCTTCAAAAACACCAATAGGAGTTGAGATAAAATCTGTTAAGACAAAGAGTGGGTATATTATTGAAGCAAAGCTGCCTTGGGAAAACTTCATTAGTTATGGACCTAAGGATATGGATGTTTTAGGTTTTACTGCCTCAATTTTTGATACTGACAACCTAGAATCTACTGAGCTAGCAGTCTCTACATCAAGCTCTTTTGAAATAAATAACGTCACTACTCTTGGTACCTTAGTTTTAATTGATGCCGGAGATTTAACTGCTGCTGCAAGCCAAAATACACAAAGCAGCAATAGCGACACAAAGCAGTAGTATTGAAAAAAATATTAATAATATTAACAATAGTAATAATAGCAATTTATGTAATTTATATTAATATATCATGTTACTATAAACATATATTACATAAACCTATATTACTACAGGAGTTTAAAAAAAATTTATTAAACAATAAAATATTAAAATTACCGAATGGAAAAATTTTTTTCATATTATCAAATAGTATCCCTTGGGATTTTTTTGATACTTGTTATAGGAAAAGCTATATACGTTAAAAGAAGAGAAAAAATAAATCCAATTAAAATAAATTTTTTTTCAAAAGAAGTAAGAAAACACTTGTTTGAAATTATTATGTTTTTATCTGTCATGCTCTGGACTGTTTTTGTTCTTTTATACTCAATTAAAAATGCATTTGGTTCTTTTAAAAATTTATATGAATATAAAATAGTAAATTTTTTACCACTGAAAATAATCGGAGTATTTTTTATATTTTTAGGTTTTATTATTTTTATTCTTGCATTGTTAAATCTTGGAAATTCATGGCGTTTAGGCATTGATGAAAAAAATCCTGGAAGATTGGTTACAAGTGGAATTTATTCAATTTCAAGACATCCAATATATTTGTTTTTCGACTTATACTTCTTTGGTACTTTTTTTATTAATGGAAACAAAATATTCTTAATTTACTCAATTATTTTAGCAGCAATTTTACATATCCAGATATTAAGAGAGGAAAAATTCTTAAGAAAAAAATTTCGTCATAAATATGAAATGTATTGTAAAAGTGTTAGCAGATATTTTTCTTTCAAATCTCTTATAAGTATGAAAAAAATTATTTACGTCTTTAAACTGGAAAACCTTCAAGAACAATAACTCATTAATAAATTAATATAAGTAGTATATTTGTAAACTTAATTAGTTCATGTTGAATAATTTATTACTTTGTAAAAAATTTGAATTCATTAAGCATAAAATTTTTTAAGTTTTTAAATTTTAGTCAATTACTCAGCAAGAATTAATGTTTTTAATTAAAATTATTGAATTTAATAATAAAATATGTTTAGACATATTTTTTTATTTGCTTAATAATATTTTCAAATTCTTCAGTGTATCTATTTTCCATATCAGAAATATACTGTTTCCACTGAGGGTTTTGCTCTATTGCATCTTCAACAGAAAGTTTTAAAACAATCTTAGAGTCTCCTTGGTCTATAATTCTTGTTCTTGCTTGGGGATTATTTTCTATTGCAGCTTTAAATTGATTATAAACTTGATTTTTTTCAGCTTCTGCCTTCTTTTGAACTTGTTCCAGTATATTTAAACCTTGTTGAATAGCAGATACTTTTTGTTCTTTTTTTAGAGATTCAATAGCAATAATAGCTTTTGCTCTTCTTTTTAATTCATCTGTTTTTAAATTAAATTTTAGAGAGTCTATTAAATTTTTTTGTACCATAATTAAAAGGGAATTTTTCTCACCTTTAAATTTCTCCCATAAATCTTCGGGTTTTAATTTATTTTGATAAAATTTTGCCATTATAGGTTCTAATTTCTTTTTATTTTCTATTTCTTCTTTTTCTTCTGCAGATAAATCCTCAAGCATTGCAGCTTTCTCTAAAGCAATTTCTAATGCTGTTTTAATTTTATCTCCCATACTAACTCATCCCCTATTAAAAATATTTAAATATTTAATAAATTATCTAATAAATTTCTAAAATATCTAATTTCTTTTTTTAAACAATCTGAGAAATCTATCTTGATAATACTCAAACAAACCCCAATTATCAATCTCACTTTTTAATTTTACTGCATCAATTTCACCTTTTTCATATAATTTAAAAAGATTTTCTATTTCATTTTTTGCAATAATTGGAATCCCAAATTCATCTCTTGTAATGTATGGAATTCCTGAAGGACCATAACTTATATAATTCTTTTTGGAAAATTCTGGTATTTGTGAAAAATAAGCGCTATGCAAAGCAAGCTCATAAATAAATTTAGTTAAAGAAACGTCCCAAAATTCATCTACTCCCTTAATTATTGCACAAAAGGGATCATTTCTTTTTTCAATTTCTGTTTCTATCTTTTGCTTTACCTCATTTAAAGGCAGCGAGATAATATCCATATGCTCAAAATCCTTTATAAACTTTAATTTATACAGCATCATAGCAATATCAGCATTTTCACCAGCCAACATTTGAAAAGCTTTCTTTGCTTCTTCACTAAAACCCTCAAATCTTAAAATATAATATGGAGTAATAAGTTTTGGACTTTGCCATGAAATTTTACCTTCTCTTAAAACTGTCTCCGTATGTTTGCTCTTGCCTTCAAACTCAGCATAAAAAGGTTCAGTTAATATATAATAATGGACAGTAGTAGATTCATAGGTAGATAAAAGCCTTTTTGGCAACAATAATATTTCAGTCTCTTCAATTGCTTTTTTTATTTTTTCTTCTAATTTCATAATTATAATTATATATTTAATTAACTACTTTCAACAACTTTTTTTATTCTTTTTAAACCTTCTATAATATTTTCTCGTGAAATTGCATATGAAAGTCTAATATATTCTTCTTTTTCACAGTTGTTTTTTATACCAAAAGAGCTTCTTGGTAGAACTGCAACATGGCCTTCATTTAATAATAATTGTTGTAATTCTTTTGAATCTTTTAAACCTAATTTTTTACATGCACCAGTGACATTTGGGAAAACATAAAAAGCTCCTTTTGGCTTTAAGCATTTAAAACCCTTTATATCATTTAGCCCATCTACAATTAAGTCTCTTCTTGCTTTGAATTCCTCAACCATTTTATTTGCTTCATCTTGTGGTCCTTCATAACCAGCAATTCCAGCATATTGAGTAAAAGTTGCTGTACATGTAATAACATTAGTATTAAGCATTACCATTACATCAACAAGTTCCCTTGGCATAACTCCATACCCTAAACGCCAACCTGTCATAGAATAAATTTTCGAAAAACCATCTATCAAAATTGTCCTTTCTAACATTCCATCCAATGAAATAATACTATTAAAAGCTTCGTCATAAACAATCCTGCTATATATTTCATCAGACATTACCCACAAATTATTTTCAATTGCAATTTTCGCTATCTTTTCAAGGTCTTCTTTACCTAAAACTCCGCCTGTTGGGTTTTGAGGTGAATTTAAAATAATCATTTTTGTTTTTTTTGTAACTGCTTTTTTTAAATCTTTTACATCAAAGCTGAATTCTTTTTCTTCAATTAACGGAAGTGGGACAGGCTTACCACCTACATAACTAATAATAGACTCGTATACTGGATATCCAGGATTTGGATAAATCACTTCATCACCTTCATTAATTAGTGCACTTATTGTGTAAAAAATAACAGGTTTTGTTCCAGTGGAAACTACAATATTATCCATGCTAACATCTACATTTCTTGTCTTACTTATATATTTTGCAACAGCTCTTCTAAAATCTGGAACACCAGCAGGTGGACTATAATGTGTTAAATTATTCTTTATTGCATCAATTCCTGCCTGCTTTATATTAGCAGGAGTATCAAAATCAGGCTCACCTACTCCAAAATTTATTATATGTTTACCTTGTTCTTTTAATTTTGTAACCTCTGCCAATACTACAAAGGCATTTTCATTAGCAAGTCTACTTATTCTATCTGCAAGTTTCACTACAATTCTCCTTTAAAAAATTAATTTTATTATTAAAAAGCTATTAAATATTAAAATAAATATTTGGTTATTTACATTAAGTTATTGCAGAAATTCCAGATTCACTTGTTCTAATCCTTACAGCATCCTCAACAGGCAAAACAAATATTTTACCAGACCCAAATTTTCCTGTTTGAGCAAGTTTTACTATTGTTTTTACTACATTATCAACAATCTCTTCATCAACAACTATTTCTAATTTAATTTTTGGTAAAAATTTAACAGATTTATTAGGCTTTTCTTCTTCAGTATAGCCTCTTTGTTTTCCAAAACCTTCTACATGAGACATGGTAATACCTTCAACCCCTACTTCAATTAATGCATCTTTTATCTCATCTAATTTAAAAGGTTGTATGTAACATTCTATTTTTTTTAACATAATTAATTTCCCTTGCTTATTGTTTATAATATATTTTTAAAATTAATATAATATATTTTTACAATTATTTAAAATCAAAAAAATTTTAACTCAAAATAATTTTAAGTTAATTTTAAGTTAAAAATATTAAATATTATCTTTTATATTACCTAATTTTTAAATATTATTTCTAAAAATTATTTTTGGTTAAATTAAACTCTCTTTTGATTTTATTAAAATAGTTTTTATCAAGCAATACCCTTGATGCTGTTATTGCCATTGCTTTCATCCCTAAAATCATCTGATTATACGTTTCCTCTAATGTAGCTGATTCTAAGAACTCTTTGGTATGTAAACAAACATTATCATTAGCTGTTTTAATCATTGAATTTAAAATAGGGATTGTATAACTTACATTACCTATATCAGAAGAACCCAATAAAAAAGGCTGGTTTTCAATTTTTCCTCCTAATGAATTAAAAATAAATTCATAATAGTTTGCCATTGTCAAATTATTATTTAAATTCATTAATGGTCCCTCAAATTCAATAATTTTTAATTTTGTACCAGTTTGTAGCTTTGCACCTTCTGCACAATTTTTTACTTTAATAATAACTTCATTAAGCAACTTTTTTGATTTTGCCCGAATATAAAACTTAGCTTTACATTTTTCAGGAATAATATTAGCAACTTTTCCACCTTCTGTAATAATACCATGAATTTTCACACCCTCAGGAAGTTGCTGTCTTAAAGCATTTATAGAATTAAATAATAATAATATTGCATCTAGTGCATTTATACCTTCATAAGGTGCTGAAGCAGCATGAGATGCCTTACCAGTATAAATAAATTCTAATCCTATTAAGCAATATAATTCTAAATTTGTTGTATTTTTTGGTCCCCCATGAAGCATAATACCCACATCAACACTATTAAAAATCCCCTGTTTTATCATTTTAATTTTTGTATCAGAATTTTCTTCTGCTGGTGTACCAATAACATACAGTTTACCTGCTAAGTATTTATTTAACTTACTTAAAGCTACTGCAGTACATACTGACGAAGAAGCAATTATATGATGATGACATGCATGACCAATACCTGGAAGTGCATCATATTCAGCTAAAAAGGCAACACTTGGACCACTATTTTCAAAATTATATTCCCCAATAAAAGCTGTTGGCAAAGATTCTATATCTTCTTTAACAGAAAAGTTGTTTTCTTTTAAAAATCTAGTTAATATTTCTTTAGCTTTATATTCTTTTTTACCAACTTCTGGATTATTAAAAATAAAATTAGCAATTTCTATTGATTTATTTTTAATATCTTCAATAGATTCTATTATCTTTAAACTTAGATTTTTACTTAAACTCATAATTATAAATTAATATGCACCATATATTATTTTTTATTAACAAAATACTTATTAAACATTCTTTTAATAAAGAATTTGTTACAACTTGTAAATTTTTTGATAATGTTTATAGGTATATCTTGCTATACCTAGATATACCTATAATCAAGTTATAATTATGGGTAATTTTAAATTATTTTAAAAAAATAATTAAGCATTTATTAAAATTTTTTATACATAAAGGTTAGAACTTACAGAAAAAGTTTTCTGGCAGTAACGATTTTTACTTGAAATGTTTTTCTTTTTAAACTAATTCTTTTTTATTTAATAAATTAATTATTGAATTTACTATTTCTTCTTTTGTTGCACCAGCAGTAAAAACATCATCAAAGCCAATCATTCTTAATTTTTCATTATCTTCAATTGAAAATATACCTCCAATTAAAAATACAATTTTTTCTTTTAATCCATGTTTAATAGCTAGATCTATTAGTTCTTTTCCTAGTGTTAGATGTGCTCCACCAAGAGAACTTACTCCAATAACATCTGCACTTTCTTGTATTGCTATATTTATTATTTCTTATGGAAGAGCATTTCCTAAATAAATTACTTCCATTCCAGCATCTCTTAACATCTTTGCAACTGTTATAGCTCCTCTATTATGAACGTCAAGTCCAAGCTTTGCTAAAAGTACCTTTATATTTTTTTTATCATAAGTCATTGCAGTCTCCTTTTGTTGTAAGATAATAAATACTTAAAATACTAAAAATAATATTAAAAAATACATTAGAATATTAAATAAAAAAAATATCTTTAAAAATTATTAAAATAATTTATTACCAAAAAACAGGTGGTTTCCATAATCCAAAAGATTTTTTAAATACTTTGAAAATCTCTCCAACTGTACAATCAACTCTTGCACAATTTAACGAAGTACTGAAGATATTATTATTACTTTTACAAGCATCCTCAAGAGCATTTAAAGAACTTTTAACCTTTTCATTGTCTCTTTTTAACCTAAGACTGGCAAGTTTTGTTTTCTGCCTTTCTTCAACTCCTTTTGGATATCTAAAAACTTCTATGGATTCTGCGCTTGATTCAGATTTATAAACATTACTTCCTACAAATTTTATTATTCCTTTATCAATTAATTCCTTTTCTCTGTAAAAATAATTTGAAATTTTGTTATGGATCCACCCTTTTTCAATTGCAGATACATATTCTCCAACTTGCTCTATTTCATCAACTTCATCTAGTATTCTTTTTTCTATTTCATTTGTTAAAGCCTCTACATAAAAAGACCCCCTAATAGATCTACAACATCTGTAATTGCTGTCTCTTCTTGTATAATCTGTTGTGTTCTTAATGAAAGCAGAGCAGCTTGTTCAGTAGGTACAGAATAAGCCTCATCATATGAATCAACATGTAAAGACTGAACACCACCAAAAACAGCAGAAAGTGCTTGAATTGCAACTCTAACTATATTATTTAATGGTTCCTCTCTAACAAGAGATATCCCAGATGTTTGAACATGGCATCTCATCCACATAGATCTTAGGTTTTTTGCACCAAACCTATATTTCATTATTTTATACCAAAGTCTTCTAACTGCTCTAATTCTAGAAACCTCTTCAAAAAAATCACTAGAAATAGACCAGAAAAAAGCAAGTCTTTCTGCTGCCCAATCAACATCATATCCCCTTGAGACAATTTCATCTAATGTTTCAATGGCAGTTGCAACAGCAACTGCCATTTCAGTAATTCCAGAAGTTCCAAATTCACGAAGATTATAACCATTTAAAGTATTAAAGTTAAAATAAGGTATATTTTTTCTGATAAATTCTATGTTATCACATTGAATTCTAAAACAATCTTTTGGTGGTATATATTCTGAACCACTTCTAACTACCTCTTCAAGAGTTATATCATTCTGCACACTGCCTTTCAACTTTTCAAAACTTAATCCTCTTTTTTCAGCTGCCGCTAAATACATTGTAAAAAGAATTGCAGTATTTGAAGGATAATGTGTAACCAGAGAGACAGTAACCTCATCTATTGGAACATCTTTAAACAATATCTCCATATCATCTGCGCTGTCAATTGCAACTCCTGACATACCCACCTGCCCTTTTGAAACTGGATCATCTGAATCATACATTTGTGTCATTGGTAAATCAAATATTACACTAATACCAGTTGCTCCATGTTTTAGCATATATTTTATTCTTTCATTAGTATCTTCAGGTCCACCAAATCCGTTAATTTGCCTAATTGTAAATTTTTTACCCCGATACATATTAGGGTGTATGCCTCTTGTAAAAGGTTCACTTCCAGGAAAACCTAAATCAAAATTAAAATCAATTTCTTCATTAAACCTTTTTTGAGGTATTTTTCTTTATTAAATAATTCAAAAAATTTCTTATATTCCTCAATAGTACTATATCTTATTAGTAAGTTTACAATAGTACTCTTTTTAGAACCTGGCAGCCCGGTAATACCTAATATGTATGCATTTTGTTTGTGTTGATATAAATATTCCAAAATTTTTTGAGCATTTGGATCATGCTCCTCAATCATCCTGATAACTTTTGCAGCAAAGTATATGTCTTTATTAAGTATTTTTTGTGCAATTTTTAAAATTTCTGAATTATTCATTATATTAAACCTTTTTTTGAAGAAGAGTCATAGCAAGTTTGAAGAAGAGTCATAGCAATTAATGTGATTATGTCTGAAACAAGACATCCTCTTGATAGGTCATTAAATGGCTTTGCTGCCCCTTGAACAACAGTACCGCAGACTTCTGCTTTTGCTAGTCTCTGAATAACTTTATAACATATATTTGCCGAGTTCAAATCAGGAAAAATTAATACATTTGCATGTCCTGCTACTATACTTGATGGAACTTTAATTTTTGCAACATATGGAACAACAGCAGCATCAAATTGAAGTTCTCCATCTATTTTTATTTCAGGTCTTTGCTTTTTTACCCTCTCTACTACATTTCGAATTTTTTCAATTTCTTCACCGTCAGCACTCCCTTTTGTTGAGTAAGACAACATAGCTATAATTGGTTCTTCATTAAAAACAGATTTTGCAGTTTCATAGCTTGATATTGCCATATCAAAAAGTTGGTCTTCAGTAGGTTTTGGAATTATTGCTGGATCTGATAGACAAAACTTACCATTTAATCCAAACTGGCAGTCAGGAACTTCAACAAAAGCAGCACCGCTTAAATATTTTTTACCTTCCTTTAATCCTAAAATATTTATAACTGCTCTCATTAAATCTGCCGTTGAGCTTATAGAACCGCCAATTGCGCAATCCGCTTCATTTAACTTTAACAATATTGATGCCCAATACGAAGTATTTAAGCTAATTAATTCTAACTGTTCATCATTTATAGCCTTATTTTTTTTAGCAAAGGAATCTTTTATTATTTGTCTTATTTGGCTCTTTCTTTTTGAAGTATTTGGGTCAATTATTGAAATATTATCAGTTTTTTTTAATTTGACTTCTTTAATTTTTTCAATTATTTCTTTTTCATTGCCAATTAAAATAAAATTGCTATCATTTATTTTTGAAAAATAATTAAGTGCTTTTATCAACCTTATATCATTACCATCGCTAAAAGCTACATTTTTTTTAATACCTTGACTTCGTTTAACTAAATCTTGAAAAAACTGCCCTTTAATTAAATCATTTATCATTTGCTTACCTCACTTCCTAATAATCTTTCTCAAAAACAAACTTACCATGAGCTGAATTAAAATATTCTTCAAAATAAATTATTTTTAAATCATCATTTTGGCTAACCGTCCATATGGTTTGAAGATAATTTATAACTTTTTTTTCATCGCTCTCCATTTCCAACAATTTAATTACCTCTTCATCTGGAATATCCGCTTCTAATATTCTTTTTGAATGGATAAGTCTTAGTTTTAAAATTTGTGTAACAATCCTTGTAAATGAATTTTCTATTAAGATTTCATTGCTTATATTTCCAGATATGGCAAACGGTAGATATGCTTTCGTTAAATATAAAGGTTTACCAAAAGCTAAAACAAGTCTCTTAACAAATAAAATTTTTTCTTTATCTTTTAGTTGCAATATATTTTTAATTTTTATGTCAGGCAAAATAACTTCTTTTTGAACAATCTTATTTTTAGTTTTAATACCTTCTTTTCTTAGTTCATCAACAATACTTGAAACTTTTTGAAGTGAATGTGTTTCAATTTTCTTTTTTATAAAAGTGCCTTTTCCTCTTTCTCTAATTATATAGCCGTTCAGCTCCAGTTCTTTTAATGCTTGTCTGACTGTTATTCGTGAAACTCCAAATTTCTCACATAGTTCAAGCTCAGATTCCAACTTTTGACCTTCTATAAGCTCATTTGACTGAATACTCTTTACTAAATTTTCATATAACTGGTAATAATAAGGAATTTTTAAATTTTTATTAATTTTAAATTCAGTGGCTTTAATTAAATTTTCCATTTTCATTATAATTATAAAGTTTATAAAGTTATAACATTATAACTTAATACCTTAAAAATAAAACATCTTTTTAAAATAGATTTAAGCTTATGCAGATTTGTTTTCCTTTTTAAAAGAATTCTTTAAATTTTTAAAGTATTTTATATAAATATCTATAGCTTCTAAAGTATTTTTATTTTTTGTTAATGAGAATAAATCAGTTTGCAAATTATTAATCTCAACTTTAGGATTTTTAAGACAGTTTTCATAGTCAGCTACATCTAAGTTAAATCTGCAAGTCATTAGATTGTAGACATTAGTATTATATTTACAATAGCTAATATCCTTTATGTTTCCGACAAAATTACATATTTCAAAAACGGCATCAAATGGACCAGAAGATGCATGAATAAAGTTGTGAGCAACATTTATAGACTTAATATTATATTTTTCTTTATTTCTATAAAGAGTTTCTCTAATTGAGCCTTTTTTTGCGTTTTCTGGAAATGTATCTCCTGCAAAATCATTTCTAATAATTTCCCAGCTTGTATCCGTATCCAATAAAAATAATACTATAACACTATCCTGACTTGTATAATGTTTTATTTGACTTGGATTAAATCCATTAATGATTATTACATCATCACCATTGATCTTTTGTACTTGTACATAAAAACCCTCGCTAATTCTTACTGAGTGGCCTGAATACCACAACCTGCTTAAATCATCTTCATTTAAAAATTTATAATATTCTAAAACCTCATGGCCACCTAAAATTTTAAATTTCTGTATATTTTCAATACCAAGAATTTCTTTAATTTTCATTTTTTCATTTTTACCTACAATTTTTGAAGCTTTCATTGACATCTTATTTATAAAGCCATAATGATTTTCAATTATTTTTGATTTTTTTAAGAAATTCCCTTTGACTGTAGCAATACCATTTATTTCAATATTAAACTGCTGAATTTTTTTTAGAATTAGATTTAAAAGAGGTTCAATATAATTATAATCTTTAATATAAAAAAATTCTGGTTTTAAAAAAAATAAAAATTCATTTTCTTTAGAAGAGTTTTTAAAATCATTTACAATAAATATTTCTTTATTAGAGTTAACAGAATTGCTTATTTTTTGTATTAAATTCTCATTTGGAGATTTATCAGTTTCTTTTTCGTCCTCACCTAAACCTTTATTATTTTCGCTTTGCACTTTATGTTTACCCCCGTTCTGATTTTTAAAAAAGCAAAAAGTAACAAACGTATTTTATACTAATTTGAAAAAAAAATCGAGTCAACATTAAAAAAATTTTGCATACTATTTTTTATAATAATAATTAAATTTAAGCTTAATAGAAATGGATTTATATTTAAAAAAGTTTTAACAAAAATTAAGAACTATTCTCTAGTAATATTCTCTAGTAATTAAAAAATATCCAAATTCTGCTAAAAAGTTTGGGAGAGCAAACTCTGGTATAGATTTTTTTCCAATCCCAGTAAAGTATTTAGAAATAATTTTTATTTTTTCTTTGCCGCAAAAATCAATAAAATCTTTTATGGTAAATAAATGTATATTTGGACTATCATACCACTCATAAGGGAGTATTTTAGTTTTTGGCATTCTGCCAGAAAATAGAATTGTGAGTCTTATAAAGAAGTAAGCAAAATTTGGAAAACTAATAATTGATTTTTTTGCTATTCTTATTATTTGTTTAATAACATCATCAGGTTTATTCATAATTTGAACAATGTCATGAGCAATAACATAATCAAATGAATTATCAGGATAATCATATAAATCAGTATTTATATCACCCTGGATAACCGAAAGACCTTTAGAAATTGCAGAAGATACTTTTTCAGAATCAATATCTACTCCAAAACCTCTTATATTTTTTTCTTTTTGAAGAAATTCAAGCATATCGCCCGTTCCACAACCAAGTATTAAGACTTTACTACCTCTTTCAACCCATTTACTTATTATTTCATATTTTTTCAAATTTTCACCTGATTGTTTTAACTGATTTTAAAAAGCCTTTTATTACTGACTTAAAATTTTCATCATCAATTAAAAAAGCATCATGCCCATATGGAGATATTAAATTTACATAAGTAGTATCAACATTATTTATTTTTAATGCTTTTACAATTTTTAATGACTGTTCTTTAGGATATAACCAATCTGAAGAAAATGAAATAATAAGACACTTAGATTTAACATTTTTTAATGCAGAAGCTAAATTAGGATGGTCTTTTGAAAGATTAAAATTATCTATAGCTTTAGTTATATAAAGATAAGAATTCGGGTCAAATCTTTTTATAAAACTTTCACTTTGATACTGTAGGTAATTTTCAACCTCAAATTCCTTTGTAAAATCTGCTGGTTTACCTTCATATCCTAAAGAATCATTATTGTTTTTGAAACTTTTGTTTTTATTAAAATTATTTGAATTATTTGTGATATTATTTGTATTAATATATTCTCTGCCAAACTTTTTATGCATTGCTTCTTCACTTAAATATGTAATATGACCAATCATCCTAGCTATTGATAAACCTACATCTGGTTTTCTATTTGTAGAATAGTAATTACCATTCTTCCATTCAGGATCACTTATAATTGCATATCTTCCAATGCTGTTAAATGCAATTTGTTGAGCTGTATGCTCAGTTGTGGTTGCAATTATTATTGCACTTTCCGAAGATTCCGGGTAAGAAACTATCCACTGCAAAGCTTGCATTCCGCCCATTGAACCGCCAATTACAGCAAATAATTTTTTTATCCCTAAGAAATCTACTAATTTTTTTTGAACTTTTATCATATCATTTATAGTTACCTGTGGGAAACTTATGCTATACTCCTTATTTGTTAAAGGATTTATCGATGAAGGGCCAGTTGTACCCCTGCAACCTCCAATAACATTTGAACAAATAACAAAGTATTGGTTGGTATCAAGAGGCTTGTTAGGACCAATCATATTATCCCACCATCCCGGCTTTAAATCATCTGGGCTATTATATCCTGCTGCATGTGCATCTCCTGACAAAGCATGAAAAACTAAAATGGCATTATCATTACTTGAGTTTAATTTCCCATATGTTTCATATGCAACAGTTATTGGCCCAAACTTTACTCCTGAATCCAATATTAATTCATCAGGTGGGTTTGCAAAGGTAAAGTACTTTGTAGTAACTATACCTACACTTGTAGGACTGTTATAACTATCATATTTACTTTCCTTAATTACTTCCATTTTAGGTTAATTTGAATTAAAAATATTTAAAAAATATAAATAAATACAAATACAATAATACTTTTACCAATAAATAATAATTTCTCCTTATTTTAATATTTATTATTTAGTGATATACTACTAAAATAATAGCAATTATACATATTTCTTATTCTATGTCAATTAATTACAGAATTTAAATGATTTAGCCTTGCTTTACAATAAAATATTGATAGTTTAATTATGATGGTTTAAAATGCTTGCAATTTACTAATTTCTAGAAATTTACTAATTTAAATTTAATAATTTTTAATACAATAAATTGATTATAATAAAATTTAAAAGTTTTAAATAACCAAAAAAATTTTAATTAATAAATATTTTAAATAATTATTATGTTTACATACCAAATAAACATAAAAGGCATTGTGCAAGGTGTTGGCTTTAGGCCTTTTATTTGGCTGTTATTTACAAAAAACAATATCTGTGGATTTGTAACTAACACCACTGATGGGGTTTATATTGAAGCTAATTTTAAAGATAAAGTACACTTAAAAAAAATAATTAATTTAATATATAAAAATAAGCCTAATCCTGCATTAATTGAAAGTATTACTTTTAAAAAAATTGTAAAAAAAAATTTTACAGAATTTATTATCTTAGAAAGTTTCAAAACCAAAGAAAAATTTCAGTTAATATCACCTGATATAGCTACTTGCAAAGACTGCCAAAAAGAAATTTATGATAAAAATAACAAAAGGCGTTATTTTTATCCTTTTACAAATTGCACAAATTGCGGACCACGCTTTACAATAATTAAAAAAATGCCCTATGACAGAGAAAATACTACAATGTCAGAATTTGAAATGTGTGCAGATTGCAAAAGCGAATATTTAGACCCTAAAAATAGAAGGTTTCATGCACAACCAAATGCATGCTTAAATTGTGGCCCAAAATTAATTTTAACTGACAATAAAGGAAAATTAATAGATGAAATAAATCCAATAAAGACTGCTGTTAATTTTATAAAACAAGGAAAGATTGTTGCAATAAAAAGCTTAGGTGGTTTTCAAATAGCCT
Source organism: uncultured Actinomycetota bacterium (assembly GCA_964387355.1). Classification (GTDB taxonomy): domain Bacteria; phylum Actinomycetota; class Humimicrobiia; order Humimicrobiales; family Humimicrobiaceae; genus Calidifonticultor. The sequence goes on from CAYLWJ010000086.1 coordinate 28,975, forward strand.
GCAATGCATTATCTGATTCAGCAGTAAAGAAATTAAGAGAAAGAAAAAAAAGACCAACTAAACCATTTGCAATTATGTTTAAGGATATAAATCTAGTAAATGATTATTTAAAAATCAATAAATCTGAAGAAAATGCACTTTGCTCCTCTAAAGCTCCCATAGTCCTATTAAAGAAGAAAAAAAAATTAAAAGAAAAAATAAAGCCTTTAAGTACTTTCATTTCATATAATAATAAATATGAAGGAGCTATTTTGCCTTATACTCCACTGCACCACTTACTATTTAAGTTTTTAAACATACCTTTAATAATGACTAGCGGTAATATTTCAGAAGAACCAATTGCTTCTAAAAATGATGAAGCAATTAATAAGCTTAAAAATATTTGTGATTATTTTTTAATTCATAATAGAGACATTTTTTCAAAATATGATGATTCTGTAATAAAAGTATTTAAAAACAAAGAAATGTTAATAAGAAGAGCTAGAGGATATGCTCCATACCCAATTAAATTAGATTTAAATATAGAAGATAAGGTAATTTTAGCTGTAGGTTCACAAGAAAAAAGTAATTTTTGCATATTAGTAAAAAATTATGCGATAGTAAGCCAGCATATTGGAGATTTAGAAACAAAGGAAACTTTAGATTTTTTTACTGAATCAATAGACATATATAAAGAGTTGTTTGGAATAGAGAAGTTTGATGTAGTTGTTCATGACCTGCATCCTGATTACTTATCAACAAGATTTGTTATGGAAAATTTTGATAAAAATTTTAGACTACCACTTCAACATCACCAGGCACATATTGCTAGTGTAATTGCTGAAAATAATCTTTTAAAAAAAAGAGAAAACTTTATAGGGTTTTCATGGGATGGAACAGGCTTTGGAACAGACAGCAAAATATGGGGTAGTGAAATATTTTTAATAGATAAAAAACTAAATTTTCATAGAATTGGACATTTAAGAGAAAAATTTCTCCCAGGCGGTGATACTACAATTAAGAATCCATATAGAATGGCAATAGTGTATCTTTATGAGTATTTTAAAAAAAATAATGATTTTAAAGATACAAAACTTTTTTTTGATTTTATATTAAAAAACTTTAAATTTTATAAAAATATTTTAAATAAAACAGAATTAGATATTTTAATTTCCCAAATTAAATCCAGATACAATTCCCCACTAACAACAAGTATGGGAAGATTTTTTGATGCCGTAAGCTCAATTTTAAATATTACACATTTATCAACATTTGAAGGAGAAGCTGCTATTAATTTAGAAATGTCCTCCAGCTTAAAAACAAATGAAAGTTATAAAATTAAAATAGATATAAACAAAGAAACAAAAGAAGGAAATTTAATTGAAATAGACGATTTTTTTATTTTTAACCAAATTATTATTGACTTATTAAATAACATAAAAATACCTGTAATTGCTGCCAAATTCCATAACACAATTTCAAAAATAGTTTTGGATATATCATTATTTTTAAAAAATAAGTATAATATTTCCACAATATTGCTAAGTGGCGGAGTTTTCCAAAATAATATTTTAATAAATAAAATTTATAAAACATTAAAAGAAAAAAAATTCGATGTTTTTACTAATTTTAAAGTTCCAGTTAATGACGGTGGAATTTCACTTGGACAGGCATATTTAGCAGCTGTTAAATTATTAAATTATTAAAATACTAAATAATTAAAATATTAAAATTAAGTTATTAAAATTACTAAATTACTAAATTATTAAATTACTAAATATTAATTTTGCTATTTATTTTTTTAAAAGGTGATAACAATGTGTTTAGCAATACCTGCAAAAGTTTTAAGTATAAAAGATGATAGTGCAGATGTTGAGTCTTTTGGAGTTATTAAAACTGTAAATGTATCTTTAGTTCCAGATGTTAAAATTGGAAATTATGTAATTGTTCATGCTGGCTTTGCAATACAAATTATTGATGAAAACGAAGCTGAAATAACACAAGGCTACTGGAAGCAGTATTTTAATGAAAATGATTAATACAAATGACAAATATTACAAATATAATAAACAATAAAATGTTAGACAATATTATAACTCAAATAAATAAGCTATCTAAGAAACTTTTTGACAAAAAAGAGCAATACAATTTTACAAATAGTAAAAATATTACAAATATTAAAAATATAACTAAAGATAAAGCAATACAAAATAATAATTTTTCATTTAATATAATGGAAGTATGCGGAACGCATACAATGGCAATTGCTAAATATGGAATTTCACAACTACTTCCAAAAAACATAAATTTAATTAGCGGCCCTGGATGTCCAGTTTGTGTAACATCAATTAACGATATTGATAAAATTATTGAAATCACTAATAAATATAACGTAACTATTTTTACTTTTGGTGATATGATGAAGGTTCCTGGCTCAAATTCAAGTTTTTCTCAGCAAAAATCAATTGGTAAAAAAATAATTATTTGTTACTCACCATTGGATGCGTTTGAATATGCTAAGAACAATCCAAGGGAAAATGTTATATTTATTGCTATTGGTTTTGAAACAACAGCACCACTTACGGCAGTTTTATTAAATAAAATTTATAATGAAAATATTAAAAATCTTTTTATATATTCCACACATAAAATAATACCTCCAGCATTAGAAGCATTGCTTAATGACGAAAATATAAATATAAAAGCATTTTTACTGCCTGGTCATGTTTCTGCAATTATAGGTTTAAATCCTTATAAATTTATCGCAAAAAAATATAATATTCCTGCTGTTATTAGTGGATTTGAACCTGAAAGTATTTTAAAGTCAATTCTAATGATTTTAAAATCTTATGTAAATAATAATCCAGACATATTAATCGAGTATAATTCTATAGTTAAAATTGAAGGAAATCCGACAGCACAACAAAAAATTAACCAGGTTTTTGAAATTACTGACTCAGATTGGCGAGGTATTGGAAAAATACCAAAAAGTGGACTAGATTTAAAGAAAGAATTTTCTAATTTTGATGCAAAAGTTATCTTTAAAATTGACCCAATAATTTCAAAAGAACCACCTGGTTGTGAATGTGGAAATATATTAAAAGGAATAAAATCCCCATTAAATTGTAAATATTTTGGTAAGTTATGTAACCCAAGTAACCCAATTGGACCCTGTATGGTTTCTAGTGAAGGTGCATGCGCAGCTTATTTTAAATATTTAACTTAAATATTTAACTTAAAAATAACATAAAATCAAAATCAAAAAGAATATAAAAAATGAATGATAAAAAAATTTTACTTTCATATGGTGATGGTGGTCAAAAAACCACTGATTTAATCAATAATTTATTTTTAAAACATTTAAAAAATGATATTCTTTTAAAACTGGAAGATAGCGCTGTAGTAAATTGTCCAAGCAATAAAATCGCATTTACTACTGATAGTTTTGTTGTAAATCCTTTATTTTTTCCTGGAGGTGATATTGGGAAACTATCTATTTGTGGAACAATTAATGACCTTGTTACTTCTGGGTGCCAACCAGTAGCGCTAAGTTTGGCATTAATTATTGAAGAAGGTTTTAAATATAAAGATTTAGAAAAAATAATAGTTTCAATAAAAAATACCCTTCAGTTAACCTCATGCAAAATTGGTATAGTGACTGGAGATACAAAGGTAGTTGAAAAAGGTAATGCAGATGGCTTATTTATTAATACTAGTGGTATTGGCTATATAATAAATGATTTAAATATTTCACCTTTTAATATCAAGGAAGGCGATGATATTATTATTAATGGGACAATCGCTGAACATGGCATTGCAATTCTAAGCACAAGAAAAGAATTTAATTTTAAAACAAACATAATTAGTGATTGTGCACCTTTAGACAAACTTGTTTTTGATATGTTAAGTGTATCAAAAAATATACATGCATTAAAGGATGCAACAAGGGGTGGACTAGCCAGAGTTTTAATTGAATTATCAGCAGCATCTAACTTAGAGTTTGAAATATTTGAAGAGGATATACCTATTCAACGAGAAGTAAAAGGAATTTGCCAATTCTTGGGTTTAGACCCATTATATGTAGCAAATGAGGGAAAGATAGTTGCTTTTGTTAGCCAACAAGAAAGCCAAAAAGTTTTAGAAGTAATGAGAAAAAATGAATTAGGAAAAAATGCTAAAATTATTGGGAAAGTAAGAAACTGTAAAGATACGCCTAAAAATGCACCTAAAAATACACCGAAGGTTTATGTAATTACAAAATTAGGAACAAAAAGAATTTTAAATTTGCATTATAGTGAACAGCTACCCAGAATATGCTAAATCTTCAACTTCTTTTTTTACAATGGATATAATCTGATCAAGTTTATTTTCAATTTCAGGTGAAATTTTATCACTATAACCAACTTTTTTTGGTTTTATTCCAATAATTCTTATTTCTGTTTTTAATTCTAATGTTTTTAATAACTCAAATATATCTGTAAGATCTAAATCATGTAGTGAATAGCTTTTAAAAACAGCCTTCTTTTTAAAAAATTCTTTTACATTTTCTGGTCTAAAAACAACAACTTCTCCTACTTGCTGACCTGCATCAACTGCATCAATAATTACAACTTTTTGTGCGTCTTTTACTAAAAAAACTAAATCAAATCCTGATGTTCCACCATCTAAAATTTCAATATCTTTATTAAGATGACTAAAAATATTTTTTTCCCTAAGAGTATTTATAACTTTAATACCTATACCATCATCCCCCATTAATAAATTCCCAAACCCAATAATTTTTATTTTATTAGTGTTTTCATTTTTATTATTTTTTAAGTTAGAATTGATATCATCATTATTTGAATGAATTTCAGAAACCATTAAGCACTCCCAAAAAACTTTTTATAATTTTAATAAATTTTTAAGCTTAGGTGTTCTTTAATTTTTATTGAACATAAAATCTCTATATAGCATAAATATGCTATTTATTCTGCATTTTATTATAATATTATAATTATAGTTTTTATACAATTATAAAATATATTAAAATTAAAATAAAATTAATTTTTAAAGCATTTAAAATTAATTTTTTATTATTTCTTTTCTTTCTTTAATTAGTTATAATAAATCACTTAAAATATTTTTGTTTGTAACTAGTTTGTAATTGACTTTAAATATAAAATAGTATAAATTTTTAACATCTTTTTTAAAAATAATAAGGAGAGAGTCAATTGTATGCTCAAAATCAAATTTTAAATAAACGTGATTTAGCAAAAGATATAGTTAGCTTTGATATTTTTTCGCCAGTAATTGCACAAAAAGCTAAAGCAGGCCAATTTGTAGTAATAAGAATTGATAATAAAGGAGAAAGAATTCCTTTAACTATTGCTGATAGCGATAAAGAAAAAGGAGTTATTAACCTAACAATTTTAAAAAGAGGCAAATCTACAAATTTGCTAAGTCAATTAAATACCGGTCAGTCAATAATGGATATAGTAGGGCCGCTTGGCAGACCTTCTGAGATAGAAAATTTTGGAAATGTTATTGTTATTGGCGGCGGTGTAGGTATAGCACCCACTTACCCAATAATAAAGGCTTTAAAACTTAAAGATAATTATGTCATCTCTATATTAGGAGCTAAAAGTAAAGATGGTTTAATATTTGAAAATGAAATTAAAGCCTATAGCGATGAATTTTATATTTGTTCCGATGATGGAACATGTGGCTTTAAAGGATTTGTATCAGAATTTTTAATAAAATATTTAAATGATAGTAAAACAAAAAATTTTAAAATAAACAGAGTTATTGCAATTGGTCCTGCTTTAATGATGAAGACAGTATGTGAAATTACAAAAAACTATGAAATTAAAACAATAGTTTCATTAAACCCTATTATGGTAGACGGAACAGGCATGTGCGGTTCCTGCAGAGTTGAAGTTGGAGGTAATACTAAATTTGCATGTGTTGATGGACCAGAATTTGACGGACATTTAGTTGATTTTAATTTATTAATTTCTAGATTAAATATTTATTGTCAAGAGGAAAATATAGCATTAAAAAAATTTATGGAGAATCATAAATGCAAAATGAACATTTAAAACCTAAAAAAGAAAAAATACCAAGAACAAAAATTTCAGAACAGCCAGCAAAAGAAAGAATAAAAAATTTTAATGAAGTTGAGTTAGGCTATACTGAAGAGGAAGCTTTAAGAGAAAGCATGCGATGTTTAATGTGTAAAAAGCCAAAATGTACTGAAGGATGCCCAGTAGGAATAGATATTAAAAGCTTCATTGCCTTTATTAAGGAAAAACAATTTGAAAAAGCTTTAGAAAAAATAAGGGAAAAAAATGCTTTACCAGGTATTTGTGGAAGAGTTTGCCCTCAAGAAGACCAATGTGAAAAAACATGTATATTAGGTTTAAAAGATGAGCCAGTTGCAATTGGTAAACTAGAAAGATTTGCTGCTGATTATGAAAAAAATAAAAAAAGTTCCAAAAACCAAGTTAACGCAAAAAATGAATTTATTGATTGCGATGGCAACAATATTATCAGTAAAGAAAAAATTAATAAAGATATAAATACTTCTTTAAATAATAAAGCCAAAGTAGCAGTTATTGGTGCAGGACCAGCTGGGCTTACTTGCTCTGGGGAACTTGCAAAGATGGGATATGATGTAACATTGTTTGAGGCACTTCATAGCGCTGGCGGAGTTTTAGTATATGGTATTCCAGAATTTAGGTTACCAAAAGAAATAGTTAACCAAGAAATTGAATATGTTAAAAGTCTGGGAGTAGAAATTAAGCTAAATACCATAATTGGTAAAACTTTTACAATAGATGAACTTTTTAAAAATGGTTATAAAAGTGTTTTTATTTCTACTGGTGCAGGTCTGCCATATTTTCTAGGAATACCTGGTGAAAACTTAAATGGGGTTTACTCTGCAAATGAATATTTAACAAGAGTAAATTTAATGAAGGCTTATTTATTTCCAGAATGGGATACACCAATAAAAAAAGCTGATATTGTTTCTGTCATTGGTGGCGGTAATGTAGCACTTGACTCTGCTAGAACTGCACTTCGTTTAGGTGCAAAAAAGGTTTACATTATTTACAGAAGAAGTGAAGCTGAAATGCCTGGGAGAATTGAAGAAATAAAACATGCAAAAGAAGAAGGCGTTAAAATGGTATTTTTAACTAATCCAGTTGAAATAATTGGTGAGAATGGATGGGTTAAAAAAATTAAATGCATAAAAATGCAATTAGGTGAACCTGACGAAACCGGCAGAAGAAGGCCAATACCAGTTATTAATTCTGAGCATGAGATAGATACAGACATAATAGTGATTGCAATTGGGCAAGGACCAAATCCTGTTTTAACACAAACATCTCCTGATATCAAATTAAATAAAAAAGGAAATATAATAGCTGACTCGGTTGGTAAAACAAGCAAGAAAGGTGTTTTTGCTGGCGGGGATATTGTAACAGGTGCAGCTACAGTTATACTTGCTATGGGCGCTGGTAAAGTTGCAGCAAAAGCAATAGATGAATATATAAAGACAGGAGTCTGGTAAATATTTTTAATTTTAAGTTATATAAATTAAAAAAGGATTGGCTTCAAATATGTTAAGTAAAAATTACAAAAAGGATTTAAGCCATTTTAAATCAAGTAAGATAAAATCAAACTACTTTGAAAAAAAACAACTAAATAATAAATTAAATTTAGGCATCATCCTTGCTTTATCCTTTATTATTTTTATATTAATTATAACAACAGTATTTATAGGATGCAGTAATAATGATAGTGATATTTCCTCAAATCAATCAGTGGAAAGTATTAATGTTGCATCATTAAAGGGACCATCTTCAATTGGAATTATAAAAATTTATGATGAAAAACCTAAGATTTTAAAAAGAATTAATATTAATTACGAGATAGTTCCTACCCCTGATGTTATGGTATCTAAAATTCTTTCTGGAGAAATTGATATGGCTACTTTACCAACAAATGTTGCTATAAAGTTATATAATAAGAATACTAAAATAAAAATAGCTGCAATTGTAGGATATAATAATTTGTATCTTTTAAATCAAAATTTAAATGGTTTAAGCATTACTAACTGGCAGGATTTAAAAAGCAAGGAAATATATGTTACTTCTAAAGGCTCCACACCAGATATAGTTCTTAGATATTTATTTGAAAAAAATAACATCAACCCGGTTACAGATGTTAAAATTAATTATTCAGCAGACCAAATTGAAGTTTCTCAATTGCTTATTGCAAAAAAAATTGATAATGCAGTTTTACCTGAACCTTTTGTTACTTCAGTAATAAACAAAAATAATAAAATTTCTATTATTTTTGATCTTGGAAAGGAATGGGAAAAAATTACAGGCAGCCCTCTTCCGCTAACATGTTTAATTGTAAGTGAAAAGGTATCAGAAAACAAACCTTTGGTTGACGAATTTTTAAAGCTTTATGAAGAAAGCATAAATTGGGTTAATCAAAATCCAAAAGCAGCTTCTGAATTAGTTGAAAGTTTACAAATAGGAGTTGATAAAAACACAGCTTTAAATGCAATTCCAAGATGTAACATTAAATTCACTTTCTCAGATAAATTAAAAGAGGAAATTACTAATTACGCGAGCACACTTTTAGATTTTTCTCCCGAAGATATTGGAGGAAAAGCTCCTGATGAAGGATTTTATTACAAATAACTCTAATAAGATTTCAGACGGGTTAAAAAAAAATAACAGTTTATTAAACAATAAATTTTTGACTTTTATTTCCTTTATTCTAATTTTAATAATATGGAAAATAGTTTCAATAATTATTAGCTCTAGTATTTTATTGCCCTCACCTGAGGTTACTTTTTTGGCTTTTTTAAAATTAATTAAAACAAAATTTTTTTATCTCACTATTTTATCATCACTGTATAGAGGTATCATTGGATTTTTAATTTCTTTTCTGTTTGGATTAATCTTTGGTTTTTTAGCAGGTTTTAATAAAAAATTTTTTACTATTTTTGAACCTATTTTAATAATTATTAGAACTACTCCAGTTATTGCAGTAATTCTGATTGCTTTAATTTGGTTTAAAGCTGGAAATGTACCCATTTTTGCAAGTTTTTTAATTAGTTTTCCAATTATATGTACTAATATTATTGAAGGTATAAAAAATATTGATTTAAAAATAATTCAAATGGCAAAAATTTATGAAATAAAAAAAAGTAGAATATTTTTTGAAATATACTTGCCTTCATTAGCTCCATTTATTACTTCTGCTGTTTCAACAGCCTTTGGAATTGGGTGGAAAGTTATAATTGCATCCGAAGTATTGAGTCAGCCAAGATATGCAATTGGGACTAGTCTGCAAACATCAAAAATTTATTTAAATATTGATGAAGTATTTGCATGGACTTTTATTGCTGTATTTTTTGGGTATATATTTGAAAAAATAATAAGATTTATTGAATTTAAAACTATAAAATGGAAAAAATTAAAAAATGCTTAAAATAAAAAATTTAGTAAAATCCTTTACAAGTGAGTTGATTTTTAAAGATTTTAGTATGGAATTAGAGGAAAACAAGATAACATGTATCCTTGGTGTATCTGGGATAGGAAAAACTACGCTTCTTAACATTATAACAGGATTAATACCATTTGATTCAGGCAATTTATCGGATTTTAAAAATAAAACATTTTCTTATATTTTCCAAGAACCAAGACTACTTGAATGGAAAACTGTATTTGGGAATATTTCTTTTGTTTTAAAAGATAAATATGCTAAAAGAGATATATTATCTATAACTGAAAAATATATTAAATTAGTTGAACTAGAAAATTTTAAAAATTATTATCCTTCTGCATTAAGTGGTGGAATGGAACAAAGAGTTTCAATAGCTAGAGCCTTTGCATTCCCTTCAGATATTTTAATTATGGATGAACCTTTTAAAAGCATTGATTATAAATTAAAAAAATTATTAATAAAAGCATTTATAGATTTATGGGAAGCAGACAAAAGGACTGTTTTATTTGTAACCCATGACATTGAGGAGGCTTCATATTTAAGTAATAATATTTTTATTTTAAAAGATACCAAACCAACAGATATTGTTAACACATTAAAGTTTACCATAAACCTTAATGATAGATTAAATGACTACAACAAAGTTAGACTAATTAAAAAAGAGATAGCCTCTAATTTTTAATAAACTTAATTTTTTAAATTATTAATGGTTATAAAAACATATTATTATAGTTATAATATATCATTTTAAGTACTATTTTATTTAAATAAAGCTCTCCCTAATTTGAGTATCAAAATCAAAACCTATTCTTTATTAATTAATTCTACATTTAAAAAATGTGTTGAACATGAAATACAAGGGTCATATGCTCTTATTAACATCTCACAACTAAATCTTATTTGGTCCTCTGTTTTTTCAATTATACTTGGAATTAAAGCCTCTAAATCTTTTTCAACATTTGCATAATTCATATTTGTCGGGATTATTAAATTTGCTTTAGTTATTTTTCCATTCTTGTCATATGTATAATCATGAATTAAAGAGCCCCTTGGAGCTTCAACAATACCAACTCCTCTACCTGCTTTTGGTTTTACACTTACAAAACTTTTTTCTTCATCAAGCCCTGAATCTAAAAGTTCATTAACCAGCCTTATTCCATCGTCAACACAATGAACAATCTCAACAAATTGAGCAAAATTAATCATAAAGGTGTTATAACATGGAACCTTTAAACCTAATTCTGAAGCATATTCTTTAGCTCTATCAGATAGCATTTCAAAATTATTATTTACCCTGGATAAAGCACCAACCATGTATGAATCTCTTGAAGCCCAGCAGTGCTTTCCAGTTGAGTGTTGTACAACTTTTTCTTTAATCTTACTTAAATAATCAATAGGTTTAATTACCCACCCATCTGATGATTTTAAATCACCATCATATAAAGCATACTCATAATCATTTGAAATTGAAATATACTCTGTTTCTCTTTCAAAATCTGGTAATTTTAATGTTTTTAATACCTTTAATGATGCCTCTAAGTCTGGATAAAGACTATTTAACATGTTTTTAATATTTTCTAAATCACTCTTTGAAGGCAACTTAGTAAAACCACCAACAACTGTTGTTATTGGATGAACTGCCCTGCCCCCTGTTATTCTTACAATATCATTAGCAATCTTTTTCATTCTAATTGCAATATTTACAATATCAGGATGAGTTTGAATAAGCGGTATTACACTTCCTACGCCTAAAAAATCAGGGGCTGCTAAAAAATATACATGTAGGCAATTGCTTTGAATATATTCACCAATATTAACAATTCTTCTTAATTTTAAAATTTGGTCATTTAGCTTTACACCTAATGCAGATTCTGTTGCTTTTATCGAAGCAAATGTATGAGCAACAGAACATATGCCACAGATTCTTGAAGTAATATGAGAAGGCTGGTCAAATTTTCTGCCTACAAGCATTGCTTCAAAAAATCTTGGAGCTTCAGGAATTCTAAATTGAAGTTTTTCAATTTTTTTATTTTTAATATCTAAAACTAAATCACCATGACCTTCAACTCTTGAGAGTGGTGATACTTCTATATTTACATCTATAGCCATTAAAAAAACCTCCAATTTGTAAAATTTTAAATTATATTATTTATTATTGTTTTAAATTTTTACATGCATTATATAAATTAAAACCTTCCATTATATCCTCAACTGTTAAACCATATCTTGCAAGCAAATCTTTTTGTGAATTAATATTTGGCTGGTCAATATAACCACGACAAGCTTCACAGCCAGATTTTGAACTAGGACATCTAGCATTACAACCTGCACGAGCAACTGGTCCCATGCATTGTAATCCATATTCATATACACAAGTATTACCAAGTCTTTTACATTCAATGCATACTGGGTAATTTGGGATTTCAGGTACTTTTCCTACTATTAATGATTTAACTATATCTAAAATCTCAGATCTTGTAGGAGGACAACCTCTTGCATAATAATCAACTTTTACATATGCATCAATTGGCTTTGTTTCAATAGCATCAATCCAGTCTTTTTTATCTTGATAAACTAATTCTTTTGCCTTTTCAAGACCATAAATGTTCTTTAAGCAATTTAATCCGCCAGTACATGCACATGCACCCACTGCAACAATAATTTTTGCTATTTTTGAAATATGCTCTAATTTTTCTAAATCATGTTTTGTAGAAATTGAGCCCTCTATTAAAGCTATCTCATAATTATCACTATGCTCCGTAATTGCTTCAGTAAAATGAACTATATCAACTGCATTAATAAAATCAACTAAATTATCCTCAAAATTTAATATCTCTAACTGGCAGCCTCCACAGCCAGCAAAGCCAAATACTCCAACCTTTGGTTTAGCCATTATATAGCCTCCTTTAAATTCATTATTTCCCACAAACTAAAAACTGGACCATCCACACACGATAATTTGTTGCCAATATGACAATGATTACACTTTCCTACACCACATTCCATTCTTCTTTCTAGAGATAAAAAAACACGTTCTGGTAAATATTTTTTTTCATTAAGCTCTACTATAACAAATTTATACATAACAGGCGGTCCACAAACTACAATATATGTATCTTCAGGTAGGTATTCTAACTGTGGTATTAAACTAGTGCATACACCAACTGAATCTTTCCATGTAGAATCAGGTCTATCAACAGTTAATTTTACGTCTATATCATCTCTTTTTCTAAGTTCAAAAATTTCATCTTTATATAAAATATTATTAGGATCTACGCAACCATATATTAATGTTACACCCTTATATTTACTTCTATCTTCAAGTATTTTTAACAACAATGACCTTACAGGTGCCATTCCAAGACCACCAGCTATAATTACAACATTATTACCTATCATTTTATCAAATGGAAAATAACCATTACCAAATGGTCCTCTTATACCAACTTTATCTCCAACCTGCATTTTATGTAAAGCATTAGAGACACTTCCAATTTTCCTTACACATAATTCAAAATATTCTTTATTACTTGGTGAAGATGGTATTGAAAAAGGTGCTTCTCCAATACCAAAAACTGTCAGTTCAATAAACTGTCCTGGTAAAAAATTAAAATTCTCTCTTTGTATAGGATCGTCTAATTTAATAAAAAACTGCTTTTCAGTATCAGTCATTGTATTTATCTTAATAATTGTTGCTACCTGAGGTGCATAAATTGATTTCTCTTTATTGTGTTTATCTGAAACATCTTTAACCATTTTCTCTTTTATTTCTATTGACATTTCTAAACTCCCACCTCTTTCTTAATTGTATTTACATCCTCATAAATATTTATTTTAGCAAGGCAAGCATCAACACACCTTCCACACCCAACACAAGATATACTTTCAAACTTTTCAGCAAATGTCTTTAACTTGCATCTATACCTTTGTTTTAAACGATTAGAATTTGTAGGTCTAAAATTATGACCACCAGCCACAAGACCATAATCACTAATCATACAAGAATCCCATTCTCTTTTCTTAATACCTTCTTTTAAATTAAGCATTAATTCATCTTTTACATTAAAACAAAAACAAGTTGGACAAACCAAGTTACAAGAACCACAGGAAAAGCAATTTTTAGCTAATTTATCCCAAAGTTCATTATTAGAATAAACTGCTTCAAAGCTATCATAAAACTTATCTAAGTTTATTTTTACTTTAAATTTTTTCCTATAAACATCCAAAAACCTATTATAATCTTCAAAATCTTTTAATTTAGCATCAACAGCAGTTGTAAAATTATTTATTATAAAATTACCAGTAGCACTTCCAACTCTAATAAAATATCTATCCTTTAAATCAGTAATGTAAAGGTCAAAACCTTTATTTGTATATTCAGCATTAACTGCAGCGGCAAAATTATTATCAGATGGTTCAACATCAAACCCTATTACAATTAAATTTTTTCTTTTCATTAAATAGTTGTTATCAAGATAGTCAATGGAAAATATCTTATCAAGAAAATTCATACCATTAATATCCCATGGGGCAACACCAAATAAAATTCTTTTCTTGCTTTCTAAGTTTGGCAAAACTTCTACATTATCCTTATTCAATTTATAATTTATTAAGTTTTCATAAGAGGGAAACAACAATTTTTTTGAAGGAGGTATAGTAGTTTTTTTGTAACTTAAATCAATATCAGAAAAATTTTCAATTAAAACAAAATCATGAGTAACTTTGTCTATTTTTTTTGGACCATAAAATTCATAATTTGACAGCAAATTTGTAACAAGCTCACCAAGTTTTTCTTTACTTAAAACTTTATAAAGCATCTGGCTCCTTTCAAGAATTTATAAATAAAAAAAATAAATACAAAATAAAAAATAGCATAAAACAAAAAATTAATTAAAAATACAACTTAACCACTAGTTAGTTAAAATTAGTAATTCATAATTAACTTGTAACTTACTGTTACTAACTATGTAACTAACAGTTACTATTTAAATTGTTTTATGCTATTTTAAACTAAAACTTTTAAAAATAACAGAAAATATTAAAATTTTTTTCTTTTATTTTATATCTAACATGCAAAAATTATTTTATAAATTCTTCTATTTTCTCTAATAATTGCTCCGGTTTTATAGTTTTTTCTAACACTGTTTTTACAGGAAGCCATGTGCTGTCAGGCTCAAAACCAAATGGTAAATTTAATTTCTCTCTTATTCCAGTAATCATAATAACTGGGATAGTTTTTAAAACATCATCTTTAGGAATTTCCCTGCTAACTTCAAAGCCTTCGGTATTTTTTGTCATCATTACATCTAATAAAATTAAATTAGGAACTATTTGTCGCGCCTTTTTTAAACCTTCCTCACCATTTGGAGCAGAATCAACAATATATCCCCTAGCCTCTAAAACCTGTCTTACTGAATCTACAAAATCAGGATCATCATCGATTATTAAAACTTTTTTTTCAGTCAATTTTACCTCCTACATAATTTTAAATATTAAATTTTAAATTAACTTTTCTATTAAAATTTACCTATTAGAAAAATTCTAAAATTTTTGATGTTAGATTGCTTAATAAAAACTCAATAAAAACCACTTTCACATAATAAATATTAATCTTAATTTAAAATTATAAAAATTATATAACAAGATTACTTAATTTTACTATAAAAATTAAAAAAATTTTTATTAAAATTTTATTAATTTAAAACCAATTCTTTGCTTGTTTTTGTTTTTTCTTCATTAAATTTGATATTTTCAATAATTTCTGTAATTTTCTTAGTTGTTAATTTTTCATAAACCTTATTATTAATCATCATCACTGGTGCAAGACCACAACATCCTAGGCAATATTTAGCTTCAATAGTAAATAAGCCATCAGGGGTTGTTTGATTTAATTCAATATTTAAAATTTCTTTTAGTTTGTTTAATATTCTTTTAGAACCTTTAACATAACAAGCAGTTCCTAAACAAACTGAAATAACATATTTACCTCTAGGTTTCAGAGTAAAATAATGATAAAAAGTTACAATACCCCAAATTTTTGCTGTTGGCATTCCAAGCCTTACACTAATTTCTTCAATAGCTTCTGGGCTAATGTAGCCATAAATTTCTTGTGCTTTATGCAAAATAGACATTAAAGCAGAATTATAATAACCTTTTTCCCTTTTTTCTTCTAAAAATTTAATAAATTCTTCTTTCTTGTTATTATTAATATTTTCCATTTTCCACCTCATTTAAATTAGTTAATTTAATATTTCTTATAAACCCCTTGTGGATATTTTTTAAAATAACTAGTATGTAAAATTTCATGTGATTTGTGGCTTAATGGCCTACCAAAAAACTCTTTATAAATCCTTTGAATTTCTGGATTTTCATGGCTTCTCCTAACAGTTTTTGCCCTATCAATTTTATATAATACAGATGCTCTTTTTCTTAATAGTTCTTCATCAAGAGCAGTGTATTCTCCGCTGGCATAAGGCTGTCCACCTCCATTTATACAGCCACCAGGGCAAGACATTACCTCAATAAAATGATATCTGCTAGGCTCTTCTTTAACAATTTTTAAAATTTTATGAGCATTGCTAATTCCATGAACTACTGCAACATTTACTGTTTTATCTCCCATTTTAATAGTTGCTTCTTTTATACCTTTAAATCCTCTTAGTTCATTAAACTCGATATCTATAATTGTTTCACCTACATATAATTCATAAGCTGTTCTAAGAGCAGCTTCCATAACACCACCGGTCACACCAAATATAGTAGCTGCGCCACTTGAAAATCCAAACATATTATCAAACTCTTCAGGTTCTGTTTTTAGCAAATCAATACCTGCAGATTTTATCATCCATGCTATTTCTCTTGTTGTAACAACTATATCTGTTAATCTGTTTCCATCTATCTTAAGCTCATCTCTTTGAGCTTCATATTTTTTAGCTGTACAAGGCATAATTGCCACGCTTAATATATCTTGAGGATTAATGCCTCTTTTTTTCGCATAATAAGTTTTTAATACAGAACTCATCATACTCATTGGAGACTTACAAGTTGAAATATTTGGTATAAATTCTGGATAAAATTGTTCAACAAACTTTATCCATGCAGGAGAACAAGAAGTAATCATAGGAAGAACACTATTATTTGTAATCCTTTCAAGAAATTCATAACCTTCTTCCATTATTGTTAAATCTGCACTAAATTGAGTATCAAACACTAAATCAAAACCAAGTTTCTTAAGAGCAGCTACAGTTTGCTTTTCCAAATTATGACCTGGCTCTAATCCAAAAGCCTCTCCGATAGCAGCCCTAACAGCTGGTGCTATTTGAGCTATTTTTATTTTTTTATAATTTGAAAGTTCTTTAAATAATTCAACTGTATAGTATTTCTCTGATAATGCTGCAGTTGGACAAACATTAATGCATTGACCACAAGTTATACAAACAGAACTGTTAATTGGTGAATTATAAGCAGTCATAACTGTTGAATCAAAACCCCTGTTAGCAAAATCAATTGCATTTACCCCTTGTATTTCACTGCATAACCTAACACATCTTCCACATAAAATACATTTATTTGGATCTCTTGTTATAGCAGGGGAAGACAAATCAACATTATAATTTCTTTTTTCACCTTCGAAGTGTCTCATTTTAATACCTACAGATCTAGCAATTTTTTGTAATTCACAATTACCATCTCGTTCACAAGTATTGCAATCTACTGGGTGATTATCTAGTAATAATTCTAAAATATCTCTCCTTGCTCTTCTAAGTTCAGCAGTATTAGTTTTAATCTTCATGCCTTCTGATACTTTTGCAGTACAACTTGTAACATAATTTGGCATACCTTCAACTTCGACAATACACAAGCGGCAAGCTCCTTCTATCGAGAGTTTAGGATGATAGCAAAGTCTTGGAATATGATATCCGATTTCATCAAGAGCTTGCATGATAGTTTTATTTTTATTTACTTTATAGTCTTTATTATTAACATTAATTGTTACAAAATCTTCAGTACTTCTAAAATCAACAACAATATTATTTAAATTTTTTTTATTTTCCATTATTCTTTTTCCTCCTTATCACATCTTAAACAATGCTTAGCTTCACACACTGCTTGATAATCTGAAAAGCCAAGCTCTATTTCATTAAAATTATTAATTCTTTTTTCTACTTCAAGCATTGGCATGTCAAATCTTTGAAGATTTTCAATTTCTTCTTCAGTCATCTCAATAAGCTCAACATCCATTGCCGGCTTTGTTACTTGATAATCTCTTTCTAGTTTCTCATTATTTAAATATCTAGCAATTATTTCAGCTGCAATTTTTCCATGTGACATTGCCTCTGTAACAGTTTTTGGACCTAAAACAACATCACCGCCTGCAAAAACTCCATCAACTCCTGTAAATAAGGTTTCAGATTCAACTTCTATTGTGTTCCATTTTGAGAGCTTAAAGCCGTCACTGTCAATTATATTCGAAATATCAGGTTCCTGACTAATAGCTGGTACAACTGTGTCAACATCAATTAAAAATTCACTACCCTGTATTTCAACTGGTTTTCTTCTTCCACTTTTGTCAACTTCTCCCAATTCCATTTTAATGCATTCTAGTTTTTTAACTTTACCACTCTCAGAAATAACCTTTTTAGGTGCAACCAAGAATTTTATATCTACTCCTTCTTTAATTGCCTCTTCTACTTCTTCTTCCCATGCAGGCATTTCTTTTTTTGTTCTTCTATATAAAATAAATACCTCTTTACCTAATCTCTTAAGTGTTCTTGCAGCATCTATTGCAGCGTTGCCGCCTCCGATAACAGCAACTTTATTTCCAATTTCAATTTTATTAACTAAGCCAAGATTTATATTTCTTAACAAGTCAACTGCATCTATTACACCCTTAGAGTCTTCACCAGGAATTCCAAGCTTTAAGCCTTTGTGAGCTCCTGCTGCTATAAATATAGCATCATAGTTTTTCTTTAATTCTTCAAACTTAATGTCACGACCAATCTCGCAATTTAACTTAATTTCAACTCCTAGTTCTTTAATTTTTTCTATTTCAGTCTTTAATAAAGATTTTGGTAACCTATATTCTGGAATTGCAACTGCAAGCATTCCTCCAGCAACAGGTAGCTTTTCAAATATTGAAACTTTATGACCACTTTTAGCCAAGTAATAAGCACAGGTTAGTCCAGCCGGTCCTGAACCAATAACTGCAACCTTTTTTAATTTCTGTGATTGCTCTATATCATTTTTTATAAAATCTTTTAGGTTAAATTTTATATTATTCTTAATTGCATAATCAGTTAAAAACCTTTTTAACTCTCTTATTTGTACCGGTTTGTCTATTGCACCTCTTCTGCATTTGCTTTCACAAGGATGGTGACAAACCCTCCCACAAATAATTGGCAAAGGATTTTCTTTATAAAGAAGTTCAACAGCTTTATCAAATTTTTCTTGTGCAATTAAAGCAATATAAGAAGGTGCCCCACTACCACCAATAAAACATGCATGCTGACATGGTGATGATATAATTCCTTTACAAACAACTGCAGGACATTTTTTATATTTTACATGTGCTATGTATTCATCTCTAAAGTATTTTAAAGTCGTTAACACTGGATTTGGTGCTGAATTTCCTAAACCACAAAGAGCAGTTTTTTTAATGAGATTTGCAAGCCTTTCTAATTTCTCAATATCTTGCATTTCTCCTTTCCCAGAAGTTATCTTATTAAGAATTTCAAGCATTCTTTTTGTACCCTCACGGCAAGGAGTACACTTACCACAAGATTCGTTTTGAGTAAACTCAAGAAAATACCTTGCAACATCAATCATACAGTCATCTTCATCAAGTACTATCATTCCACCAGAACCCATTATTGAACCAAGTTCTTTTAGAGAATCATAATCTACTGGGGTATCTAAAAATTGCTCTGGTATGCAACCACC
This sequence comes from uncultured Actinomycetota bacterium, assembly GCA_964387355.1. GTDB lineage: Bacteria > Actinomycetota > Humimicrobiia > Humimicrobiales > Humimicrobiaceae > Calidifonticultor. The sequence goes on from CAYLWJ010000086.1 coordinate 48,400, forward strand.
TGAAGGTCCACCGGTTAAAACTGCCTTAAATTTTTTCCCGTCCTTAATACCTCCACCAATATCATAAATAATCTCCCTTAAAGTAATTCCCATAGGTACTTCAATTAATCCAGTATTATTAACTTTTCCTGCTAAAGCAAAAACTTTTGTACCTTTACTTTTTTCTGTCCCAATTGAAGCAAATTTCTCATAACCATCTAAAATAATTACTGCAATATTTGCAAATGTTTCAACATTATTAATTAATGTTGGTTTTCCCCATAAACCAGCAACTGATGGATAGGGAGGTTTAGTAGTTGGAACACCTCTATTTCCTTCTATTGAGTGTATTAATGCCGTTTCTTCACCACAAACAAAAGCACCAGCACCTAAAACTAGCTCTATATCAAAATCAAAATTCTGCCCAAGAATATTTTTCCCTAAAAAGTTATATTTTCTAGCATCACTTATTGCTTTTTTTAATCTTTCAATTGCTAGAGGGTATTCTGCCCTAATGTAAATAAATCCTTTTTTTGCTCCAACTGCATAACCAGCAATTACCATTCCTTCAATAACTATATGAGGGTCTCCTTCTAGAGCACTTCTATCCATAAAAGCACCAGGATCTCCTTCATCAGCATTACATATTACATACTTCTCATCACTTTTTTCCTGAGCAACAAGTTTCCATTTAAGACCAGTTGGAAATCCACCTCCTCCTCTGCCACGTAACCCTGACTTTGTAACTTCTTCGATTACTCTATCTGGTGTGTATTCCGTCAAAACTTTAGCTAATGCTTCATAACCTCTAACTGAAAGATAGTCATCCATACTTTCTGGATCAATTATTCCACAATTTCTTAATGTAATTCTCTTTTGTTTTTTAAACAAATCTATATCGCCAAAAACAAATTTTGACCTGTCCGTAAGCATAAAAGGATCTGTATATAAATCTTTATCTCGAGGTGCAGAAGGCACATTGTTTTCAATTAAGTGTCTTTTTATAATTTCTTTCGCTTTTTCAATATCAACATTTGTATATTTAAAAGGCACTTTACCAGCTTGTAAAACTTCAACGGTAGGTTCAAGATTACACCTACCTGCACAACCTTTCTGTTTTAATAGAAGATCAGAAATCTTTTTTTCCTCAATCTCTTTTTTAAAAAAATCCCATATTTCTTTACTTCCAGCTGCAATTTCACATGTTGACATTCCAATGTAAATTCTTGTCGAAGAAAGCAGCCCATTATCAATTAAATTTTGTATTGCTTCTTGCTTAATTTTTTTTAAGTTTTCAAGTGCAGTTGCCATTTTATTCTCCTTCTATCTCAAATATAAATTTATTTCCTTTTTCATTGGTCTCAACCCAAATATCTCCACCTAAACTGTTGGTTATATTCTTAACAATAAATAGCCCCAATCCAGTACCTTTAATTTTTTTATTATCTTCATTTTCAATCCTAGAAAATTTCTTAAACAGCTTTTCTTTATCTTCATCTTTTATTGGAACACCCTCATTAAAAACACTAAATTTTACGATATTATTTGTTTTTTCATAATCTATAATGATTTCTCCACCTTCTTTACCATATTTAATTGCATTGCTTATTAGATTGCTAAATATTGTTTGCAGTAATGTCCTATCTGTTTTAATTACAACATCTTCAGGAATATTATTTTTAATTATCATCTTTTTTTCATAGACTTCAGAAACAAAAGCATCTTCAATTTCTTTAATAATGTCTTTGGTAACATTTATACTTAATTTTTTTACATTAAGCTTTCCATTTTCAATTTTACTTATATCTAGAAAGTCTTTTATTGTAGACTCAAGTCTTCTTAAATTTCTAATTATTGTCTCAATTGTAGCTCTTTGTTTAAAATTCAGGAGTCCTAAAAAACCATCTCTAATTGAGTAAACACACATTATAGTAGAGCCAAGTATTCCTTTTAATTCATGTGAAACAAACTCTAAGGTAGTTATACTATCAATTAACAAGTTGTTTCCTGCATTATTTGCATTATTTGTCCCTGCATTTGCAGCATCAATAGTATTTACATTTGTTTTTGCATTTGTTTGTGAAGCTAAGTTTGCACCAGCTTTTACACTAGCTTGTGAAACTAAATTTACACCAGCATTTAAATTTACAACTGCATCTGCAGCTACTGTGTCTGTGGATTCTATGTCTGTAGATGCTATGCATGTAATTGCTGTGTCTGTGGGTGCTATGTCTGTAGCAACACTACTACTTTGCACTTTTTTCTCATTTATAGCTAAGTTACTGTCGCATCTATTAATTTCTAAAGTTAAAATAAATTTTCCTATTTTTATTTTCATTTTTATAATTATTTTTTTAATTTATATTATTTATGTTAATTTATATTAATAAAATTACATAAATGTTACAAATAAACTAAAATGTAACATTTTTGTAACATTTTAGCTAAGCAATATTAACACTTAAAAATAAAAAAATCAATAGAAAATTTAAAAATTTGTAATAAGTTTGTAACACTATGTAAATCTATAAAACAGTACTCTTTAAAAGTAATTTAAAGTAATTTTTAATACTTCAATAATGTTTAAAATAAACTAAAAATTTTAGTTTTTATAAGTAAAAACAAAAATAAGCAAGAGAGAATAATTTTTAAAAGGAGGAAATAATTTTCAATAAAATAAAAATAAAAATGAAATGAAATGAATTAAAATGAATTAAAATGAAATTTATCTTTTTAAAACATCTCTTACCCAATTAATCCATTGATTAAAACCATCTTTAGTTTTACATGAAAGCTTTAAAATATCTACATCAGAGTTAATCTTTCTAACATTATTTTCAAAAAATGTTATATTAAAGTCGCTATTTTTAATCATATCAATTTTATTTAATACTATTAGATCAGTTTTAATAAAAGCCTTTGGATATTTTATAGGCTTATCATCACCTTCACTTACTGAGGATATTAAAATTCTATAATTTTCACCTAAATCAAAACCAACAGGACAAATAAGATTTCCAACATTTTCTATAAAAATTAAATTAAGTTTTTTTAAATCCATTTGCTCAAGAGCCTTATATATCATAGATGCATTTAAATGGCATGTTCCTCCAGTATTTATTTGAATAACATCATCAATTAAATTTTTAATTTTTTCTGAGTCAAATGTAGAGGCAATATCCCCTTCAATTACACCAATATTAATATCATTTAATTCTTTTAATTCTTTTATTGTTTCTAATATAAGCGACGTTTTTCCTGCCCCAGGAGCTGATAAAATATTAATCATAAAAATATTATTTTTCGTCAGTAAATTTTTGTTTAACTCAGCCTCTTGCTTATTGTATTGCATAACATTTTCAATTACTTTAATTTCCATTTCTCTCCTTGTTTATTATAATTAATTTAAATTTATTAAATTTTAAATTAAAAGATTACAATATTAAAAAAATAAATAAAATAGTTAAAATAAAAATTTTTATTAAAATTAAATTAAAAATTTAAATTAATTGTAGCATTTTTGTCACAATGCTTTAAAATAACATAATATTTTTTTAAGGTTTACAAAAGTATATAAAAATACTTATAATAAACATGGTCTAATAAT
>CAYLWJ010000087.1:0-2486 GCA_964387355.1 uncultured Actinomycetota bacterium
AAGAGCATAAGAAAGTTGATCAACTCTCGAAAAGCCCGTATAGGTGACAAGATGAAATCTCCTGCTATCTGCTTGGTTTGAATGATTGGCGGAAACTCGTGTTATGAGTAATTGTAATGTTTTTAAATTTGCAACAGCCTATTAAAAATCTTTGAATTATATGGACAATGAGTTCGATATAGACACAAAGATTTAAAAGTTTTCTTTATTAAAAATCTGTGAATTATATGGACAATGAGTTAACCTTTCTTATATGCTTTGCTTTATATGCCGTTATTGCATTGATCTTATATGTTTTGTATAATAGTATACTGACCCGTAAAAAAAATGAAATAGATCAATACGATAAATTACTTGCATATGTGGCGGGCGTGTGTTTTTTGGTGGAACTTATTAGCATCTTCTTTATATTGTTCGTAAATGTTTCTTATACGTATATATCTTTTGATGATTTAATCGCTCTAATAGTTCTTGCATCTGCCCCAATTCGTGTTTTTTACTACAAGGAAAAAATAAGAGGTGGTTTTTACACATTCTTAATACTGCTTTTTATTGCACAAATAGCGATTAATTTTTTCATTGTTTTTATCGTATTTTTGATTACAGATTTATATGGCGTAACTCTAACCTGAGCACTTCATAGGTCGATAAATCTCTACAAAGTTGTTATATAAAAAGGCATTACTCCAATTTAACAAATAAAATAGAACATTTTGATAGATTTTTAAGCGCTTATGGAAATACAACTACGTGAAAGTTAGAGAAATAATGAGTATAAACCCATTTACTATTCCTCCAGAAACTAGGATCGACAAAGTTATATCCATCTTCAACAAAATAAACTATTGGTCAATTTATATCGTTAGAGGTAGACAACCTATTGGTGTAATAACAAGAAACGATTTGAAAAATCGCTTAAGGGATGTACTACCATCAGACCCGATAGAAAAAATCATGTCTACACCAGTATATTCTATTGATTGTGAAGCAGATGTTAAAGAGGCAATTTCACTTATTAAACAAAAAAGAATTAGTTCTTTGGCGGTTACTGATAAAAATGGGATATGTGGAATCATAACATTAGGAGATATTAATCATAGATATCGCCCAAAAATTGAACGAATGATTAAATCTACTGGTATAATAGAAGAGCAAGCTGATAGACCGTCTAAGGTTATTGATCTGATTTCTAATTTAGTTTCCCTTCCTTTTAAGTTAATAGCCACCTTGATTGAATTAATTAAAGTTCTGTTTGTTGCATTATTGGCTATAGGTCCGTTTCTATATTTGATAATTTATATCTTAATTGGAGCTTTCACGCATCAAAACTCATTACTTAGCTCTCCCATTGATGACAAATGGGTTAATCAATTTTTTTCTGATGTAAGTGCAGTAAGAGGAACACAATATCAGTATTGCCCAGTTTTATCTGAGCTTGCCGAATTAAGATATGCGACGTCTGTAAAAAACTATGAAATAAGTCACTATGACTATGAGGCAGACATACAAAGGTTTTTTGGAACATATTACTATGGGTATTTAATGGAAGAAGTACTTTACCCAGATAATTTTTACCCTTCTGATTATGTTGAAAACATGAAAAGAGAGGCACCAATTCATTGGCAAGGATTAATGGACCCTAAATTTAAGTATTATGGATATTACTTAGGCAAAGGGCCAACATATAGAATTAAGCAACCTTGTCCTGTGACAGAAATAACTACTGGTGGAATAAACGTTACCGAATTTTTTTTAAACCACAGGTGCTCAATTAGCATTGTTAACGCTACGTGGTTTGTAATTGAATTAGCAAGTAGCTGCCCAGGTTAGATAATAGGCAGTATTAGAACTTTCAAACAGATATTTAAAACCTTATAACCCGTTTAGATTACGCAGGGGCCATTAGATTGAACGACGATTCGTTCGCTGCTGTCCCCTCACAAACTAAAACCACTACGAATTCTTGCAGGGTGGTTTCGAGCTTTTTCAGTAAAGAAATTCTAGAATCGCAATATAGGTTTTATTACGTTATCCACTATGTTTTGTTAAATCAATATACGCAGAAATAATTAATCCAAAAATACCAAATAATATGGATACCCAAAAAAAGTCAGGTGTATTTAATAACTGATCACACATCGGATTTGAACCGAATTTATATAATGTATCACAAAACAAACTTAATATTAGATTTTGATATTTATCTCTTAGGAGAGCTATTGTTATACCAATAACTAAAAAAAGTAATGAGACAATATACTTCCATTTCATTTCAATCACTTTTGTAGATATACTTAATTTTAAATTCAGTAGATTTTCAAGTATCTACTATTAAGGAATTACGAGGCTGTTGCGAATTATCTCTAAAAAAGTGCTTAACTCCTACATATAAAAGAGCATAAGAAAGTTGATCAACTCTCGAAAAGCCCGTATAGGTGACAAGATGAAATCTCCTGCTATCTGCTTGGTTTGAATGATTGGCGGAA
>CAYLWJ010000088.1:0-22050 GCA_964387355.1 uncultured Actinomycetota bacterium
GTATTATTAGAATATATCAGGTTTAGTAAAGTAAATATAATAATTTTGTTACTTTATCTAATAATTTTATTTAGTAAGGATTATCAAATTTCTAATCTTTATAATTTAAATATAAATTCTTAAAATAATAATTTTTTACAACAAGATAATTTTATTATTTAAGAAAAAAACATTAGTTAAAGTAAAGTAAAAAATCAAAGAATTATTTAGAATTTTTAAAGATAGTATGAAAAAAATTGCAAAGACGATAATGATACAAGGCACAGGTTCTAATGTAGGAAAAAGTGTTACAGTTACTGCACTATGCAGAATTCTTAAACAAGATGGTTTTACGGTATGTCCATTCAAATCACAGAATATGGCTCTTAATTCATTTGTAACAAAAAATGGTGATGAAATGGGCAGAGCGCAGGTTGTTCAAGCAGAGGCAGCAGGTATAGAACCAGAAGCTTTTATGAATCCTATACTTATAAAACCAATGGCAGATTCATTAGCTCAAATAATATTTATGGGTAAGATAGTAAAAAATATGACTGCTGTTGAATATGAAGGCTATAAGTCGCATTATATTAGCTATATTAAAGAAATTTTGGATAACCTGAAAAAAAGATTTGATATTGTAATAATTGAGGGAGCTGGAAGTCCTGCGGAGATTAACCTTCTTAAAAATGATATTGTAAATATGAAAACAGCTGAAATTGCAGAGTCTCCAGTAATACTGGTTGGAGACATTGACAAAGGCGGAATTTTTGCAAGTTTTTATGGAACTGTTAAACTTCTTCCAAAATGTTATCAAAAGTATTTCAAAGCATTACTTATTAATAAATTTAGAGGTGATAGAAGTTTACTTAATAGTGGTGAGAAAATTATAGAAAATAAGCTAAAAATACCAGTTTTGGGAGTTATACCTTATTTTAGGGATATATTAATTGATGAAGAAGATTCCGTAGACCTTGAAAAAAATAATGTTAAATTAAAAATGTTGAAAAACAAATTAATTTCTGAAAAAAACGATTTATCTAAAGTTGCTTTTGAAGATACTTTAAAAGAACCAAATAATTATTTAAAACCTATAAAAATAGCTGTAATTTCTATTCCGCATATTTCAAATTTTACTGATTTTAATTCACTTGAAGCTGAAAAGGGTGTTATACTCAATTATTGCCAAACAATAAAAGATTTATCAATTTTTGACCCAGATATAATTATAATTCCTGGTAGCAAAAGTACTATTAGAGACCTCTTATATCTAAGAAACACAGGGCTCGAAAACGAGATAAAAAAAAGAGCGTTAAAAGGAACATTCATAATTGGAATTTGTGGAGGCTTTCAAATGCTTGGCAAGCTAATAAAAGATGAAGAAGGTAATGAATCTATAAACATAAAAGAAATTAAGGGCATGGAATTGCTCGATATGGAAACGAACTTTTGTAGTTCTAAGATTACTAAGCAGGTTAAATTCAAATTTAACAAGGAAATAAAACAAATTATTAATAATATATTCAATAAATATTATAATAATGATTTTATGAATGGATATGAAATACATATGGGAACTTCTATCTTAAGTTATAAAACAAAAACTGATTCAACAATTGTAATGCCTTTATTTAATGTTTGGTCTCTTGATGAAACCAGCCATCATGATGATGGAATATTATTAATAGATAATATTAAAGGTTTGAAAATTTTAGGCACATATATACATGGTCTTTTTGACAATAGCTTTGCAAAAAATGTTATTTTTGCAGTTCTTTTCTATGGAAAAAGACGAAATTTACAAAATAGATACTTAAGTCTATTATCAGGTTTTGATGATTATGATTATTTAAAGCAATTAAATTATGATAAGCTTGCAGACCATTTTAGACAAAATATGGATATGGATAAATTTTATGAAATACTTAAAAAAGGTATAAATTAAAATGTATCTAATAGAAATCCTTACTTATTGTTCGTATCATTAATAATGTTAATAAGGTTGATATGGTCTATTATATGAAAAAACAAGAAGAAATAAAAAAAATTCCTTCTTTAATGATTGCAGGAGTTTCCAGCAGTAGTGGAAAAACTATAGTTACAATAGGTATTATAGGTAAGTTTAAAAAAATGGGTTTAAAAGTGCAAGCATACAAATCTGGCCCAGATTACATAGACACTGCATACCTTTCATATATTAGCGAGCGTCCTTCATATAATCTCGATCTTTGGTTGATGGGGGCGAATGGTGTAAAAAAAAGTTTTTTTAAGCATTCACAAGATTGTGATATTTCATTAATAGAAGGTGCTATGGGTTTATTTGATGGAGATTATTACAGTTGTGCTGAAATTGCAAAATTACTTAATATACCTGTAATTTTAAGTGTGAACTGTGAAAAAACTGGTGAATCAATTGCTGCTATAATTGAAGGTTTTATTAATTATGACAAAAATATATGGATAGCAGGAGTTGTTCTAACAAAATTATCTAACATCGGACATTTTGAATTAATAAAAAATGCTATATCAAAAAAGTTACAGATAGAAATTTTAGGCTATTTTTTAAAAGATAAAGAACTAGTAATAAAAGAAAGACACCTTGGTCTTAAAACAATTTTTGAAAAAAAGTGCAAAAGTAGCTTTCTTAATAAAGCTGTTTTACAAGTTGAAAAAAATTTCAACATCTTTAGAATTTTAGAAATATCATCGCAAGAAAAAACTAAAGAAAATAAAAAAAATAATAGAACACTTGTAGATAATAGAGTTAACAATATTAACAAATACTTTTCTAAAATTACTTTTCTGAAAAAAAATAGTAAAATAAAAATTGTATATTCTTCAGATGAGGCTTTCAATTTTTTTTATAGAGAAAATTTAGAAATATTAGAAGAAATTGGTGCTGTTGTATTGCCTTTTAGTCCGTTAGAGGATGAAAAAATTCCTGATGATACTAGACTTTTAATTATATGGGGTGGATTTCCGGAAGTTTTTGCTGAAAGACTTTCGTGCAATAAAGGCTTAAAAGAAAACATAATTAAGCATTATAACAATGGACTTCCAATATATGCAGAATGTGGAGGTTTTATATATCTTTCAGATTATTTTGTTTCATGTGATAATAAAAGATTTTATATGCTTGGGCTTATACCAGTTAATATTAAACTTGGTAGTAAATTGGCTGGTTTTGGTTATAAAATTGGTAGGACTAGATTTAAAACAATTATTGGCGATGCAGGAATTTGTGTTAAGGGGCACGAGTTTCATTATTCTTTTTGTGAATCGGAAATACCACAGGAAAAAAGACCGTATGAATTAAAGAAGAAAAATGATAAAAACAATAGTTCAATATTGTTTGAGGGCTATGCAAGCTCAAATATCTTTGCATCCTATTTACATTTGCATTTTGCAGGCAATCTTTCTGTTGCTTTAAATTTAGTAAAAGTAGCTAAAAATTATAATCAAAGGATATTTTAATTTATTTAATTAGCTAATTAGTTCTTATTGAAAAATTGACTAAAATTTTAAAAATATAAAAATTTTGCGCTTAATTAATTCAATTTTTTTATACAATAAGAAATTATTCAGTAAGAACTAATTAAAAAATGAAATAGATATTAATAAATTTTAAAATGTGTTAATTAAGTAGGAAATTAAATTAATTATTTATTTAAATTTTATTAGTCTAATATTGATAATAAAAAGTATAAATGATAATATTTAAAGTAATTTATTTAATTTATTTTAAAATATGATATAGTTCCTTAAAAATTAATATAAATAGGGATTTATAGTGAAGTTATTTCTTAATAGGGAATCCGGTGAAAATCCGGAGCGGTCCCGCCACTGTAAACGGGTGTGTACCCTTTAATTAAAGCCACTGGCAACTATATGCTGGGAAGGCAAAGGGTAAAGTCCCGTAAGCCAGGAGACCTGCTATAAATCTTTATGCAAATAAGCACTTTTCGAGGAAGAGGTGGTTATTTTTTTATTTGTCTAAAATATTATATTAAATTATATACTTTTAAAAATGTAAAAATAAAAGAGATGGTAAGTTTAAATGCTTAACATAACCTATTTCACTGTATACGACAACGATCTTATACCATTATCGAAAGCAATTAATGACATAAAAAATAAGTTTGGCGAAATTATTGAGTTTAATTTAATTTCTAATGATACTTTAAGGAATTCTGAAGAATCAAAGATATCAAGACAGAAGGCAGCCAATAGTAGGCTAATGATTTTGCATCTACATGGTGGGGAAACTTCATTTCCTTATTATGATGAATTCACAAACCTTGCAAAAGAAAAATCAATAGACACCTGTATATTAGATGCAGGGTATGATGTAAGGCCAGATTTAGTAAAAGCGTCATCTGTTAGTTTTGAAGTTTATAAAAATATATTTAAATATGTAATATATAGCGGCGAAAAAAATTTTTATAATTTATTATTATATTTAATTGACTATTATGGAATAGCTAAAACAGTTTATGAAGAACCTTTTAAACCGCCTTTAGCTGGAATCTACTATCCTGGTCTTGACTATTTACCAGATCTAAAACATTACATAGAAAATTATATAGATAGTAATAAACCAACAATAGGAATATTATTTTATCAGAGAGATTGGGTGACTAAAAACTTAAATTTTGTTGATAGTCTAATAGAAGCAATTGAGAAAAAAAATGCAAACGTAATTGCAGTTTTTCATGCAATAGGTTCAAGCTCAGAAGACATGGACAAAGATATTGGATGGTTATTTACCAATTTCTTTCAATTAAATGGTAAAACAATTGTTAACTGTATTTTATCGTATCTTGTTTTTTCAATATGTTCAATAAAAAATGATAAAATGGATAAACTTGAGGCTGTAGAACGTAATAGTGATGAAAGTTTCAAACGTTCCTGGTTTTTAAGACAAGTTGGAGTACCTATACTAAAAATAGTTAATACATTCAATGAATTTATAGATTGGAAGGAAAGTAAACTAGGGTTAAATCCATTAGATATTATTTGGAGTATTGCACTGCCAGAGTTTGATGGTGATTTAATTACATTCCCTGTGTGTTCACGAGAAAAAGGAGAATGTGATCCAAATACTGGCTTAAAAATAATTCGTTTCAAGCCTATACCAGAGAGAATTAATAAAGCTGTAGATCTAGCTATTAAATGGGCAAAACTTTCCATGATTCCTGCAAGTGAAAAAAAGATTGCTATAATATTTCATAATTACCCACCAAGAAATGATCAAATAGCATGTGCTTTTGGCCTAGATTCCCTGCAAAGCATTGCGGATCTATTAAAAGCAATGAATGATGCTGGGTACTATATAGAAAGAGTTCCGCAAACTGGAGACGAACTAATAAATATGATTCTTGAAAGAGCTACAAATGATCAAAGATGGGAAAGTGAAGATAAAATACTTGAAATTGCAGCTGGGAAAATTTCAGAAGGTCAATGTAAAGAATTTTTTGACTATCTCCCCCATGAAAACTATATTGTTCTTGAAAAGGATTGGGGGCCTGCTCCTGGAAAAGTAATGAGGGCAAAAGACCATATGATAATCCCAGGTATTATAAACGGTAATGTATTTATTGGCCTTCAGCCAAGAAGAGGTTTTTTAGAAGATCCGATAAAAATTTATCATGATCCTGATTTAAGTCCTCCGTGGCAATACCTTGGCTATTATAAATGGATTAGAGATGAATTTGGGGCTGATGCAGTCATACATGTTGGTAAACATGGTTCACTCGAGTGGCTTCCAGGAAAAGCTATTGGTCTTTCAGAAAATTGTTATCCTGATATAGCAATACTTGATATACCAAATATATATCCCTATATAATTAATAATCCAAGTGAAGGTACATGTGCAAAAAGAAGAAGTTATGCATGTATTATTGATCATTTAATACCTGTAATGAATAATGCTGACAGTTACGGACATCTTGCTGAAATTGAGGTACTGCTTGACGACTATTATCATACAAAAACCCAAGACCCAAAAAAAATTGCGTACCAAGAAACAGAAATATGGAATAAAGTTGTTCAGGCAAAACTAGATACAGATTTAAAAATAACTAAGGAAGAAGCTTTTAGTAATTTTGCAGTATTTACTGAAAAACTTCATGGGTATATAAGTGAAATAAAAGATACTTTAATTAGAGATGGTTTACATATTATGGGAAAAGCCCCTGAAGGAAGTTCCCTAATTGAAATGTTTGCTGCTCTGACAAGACTTGCCAATGGGTCTATACCATCATTAAGAGAATCAATAGCTATTAGTGACGGCTTAAATTATGATGATTTACTGCAAAATAGGGGTAAATTTAATAAAGAATTAGCAAAACCAAATGCTGTTATAATTGATGAAATTAATTTTAAGGTTTTTGATCTTTTAAAAAAATATGAAGAAAGTGATTTTAATCCTAATTGTGCAAAATCAATTGTAGAAAAATATTTTAATAAAGATTCAAGCGATATTGTGAAAGTTTTAGTATATATTGGAGATGTTTTAAAGCAAAAATTAATTTTGACAAAAGAAGAAATTAGGTATTGCCTTGATGCGCTCTCAGGACATTTTGTTCCACCAGGCCCATCAGGTGCACCAACAAGAGGGTGTGCAGATATACTTCCTACTGGTAGGAATTTTTATTCTATTGATCCAAATGCAGTACCATCAAGAGCAGCATTTAAAGTTGGTACAAAGCTTGCAGAAGAACTTATTGAAAGATATTTAAAAGAGGAAGGTCACTACCCTGAAAGTGTTGGCATGATCATTTGGGGTGGTGGAGTTATGAGAACTAAAGGTGATGATATTGCAGAAATCTTTAGTCTTATAGGTGTAAAGCCAGTTTGGGAAGATGAAAGTGGAAGAGTTAAAGATATAGAAATAATACCACTGGAAGAATTAAAAAGACCAAGGATTGACTTTACCATTAGAGAAGGTGGATTGAGGGATGCTTTCCCTAATATAATATTTCTAATTAACAAGGCTGTTGAAAAAGTTATTGAATTGGATGAGCCGGATCATATGAACTTTGTTAAAAAACATTTTAAAGAGACTTATGCAAGCTGCCTAAGAAACAATTTTAGTAAAGAGGATAGCAAAGAAATGGCATCTGCAAGGGTATTTGGTTCAAAACCTGGTACATACGGTGCAGGAGTATGCGATTTAATTGATTCCCAAGCCTGGGAAACTGATGAGGACCTTGCAAATGTATACGTAACATGGGGCGCTTATGCGTATTCTGAGAAAAATTATGGAAAATTTGTACCAGAAGTATTTAAAGAAAGGTTAAGAACTACAGAAATAGTAGTGAAAAATGAAGATACTAGAGAGTATGACTTCCTTGATGGAGATGATTTTTATTCTTATCAAGGAGGAATGATTGCAGCAGTAAGGTATTTTTCTGGAAAAGATCCTCATGCATTTTCGTGTGATACATCTGACCCTGATAGAATAAAAGTCAGAACTGTTAAAGAAGAGGCAAAACATATTTTTAGAGCTAGAATACTTAATCCAAAATGGATTGAAAGCATGAAAAAGCATGGTTTTAAGGGAGCTGGAGATTTTTCAAGAATGGTTGATACTGCATTTGGCTGGGACGCAACTGCTAATACTATGGAAGATTGGATGTATGAAGAGCTTGCAAATACTTATGCTTTAGATAAAACAATGCAGGATTTTTTTAACGAACATAATAAATATGCTTTGCAGAATATTGTTGAAAGGTTACTTGAAGCTGTAGATAGGGGAATGTGGAATGCTACTCAGGATATGATCGATGAGCTAAGGGAATTGCTAATGAAAGTCGAAGGTGATTTGGAAGCATAAAATTAAAATATTTAAGGTTTTTTTAAAATAGATTAAAAATGTCAGAAAATAATAATAAAATATCAATTTCTGTAAAAAATATAAGTAAAAAATATGGAAAACTTTTAGCAGTTAATAATTTATCTTTTGATGTATTTAAAGGAGAACTTTTTGGCTTTTTAGGTCCTAATGGTGCTGGCAAGACGACAACAATAAGAATAATAACAGCGTCTTCAAAGGCAGATTCTGGAGATGTATACATCAATGGTTATGATTTGAGGAAAAATTCTGTAAATGCAAAGAAAAATATTGGTGTTGTTAGCCAGTATATTAATCTAGATATGGAACTTACTTGTGCTGAGAATCTATTAGTACATGGCATACTTCATGGAATGAGAAATAAAGAAATATTAGAACGAACAGCTTTTCTACTTGAATATATAGAAATGAGTGATAAAAGAAATGTATTAGTTGAGCATATTTCTGGCGGGATGAAAAGAAAGTTAATGATTGCAAGAGCTCTATTACATAATCCCAGCATTCTGTTTATGGATGAACCAACAATAGGACTTGACGCTCATAGCAAAAGAAAGCTATGGGAACTTTTAATTAAGATTAATGCTGAAGGAAAAACTATATTTCTTACAACACACTATATTGAAGAAGCAGAAGAATTGTGCTCTAGAGTTGGGATATTAAATAAAGGAAATTTAATTGCTGTTGATTCCCCATTAAACTTAATTAAAAAAATAGGTAAAGTTTCTCTTGATGTTTTTGAGGAAGATGAAGTAAAAACTTATTTTTTTGCAACACGTGCAGAAGCAATAAAAGAGGCAACAAATTTTAAAACTAAAGTACTTATTAGGAATACAAATCTTGAAGATTTCTTTTTGGAAAAAACAGGGAGAAGGGTTGGAAATTGAGTTTTCATGGTATTTGGGCAATAGTTTATAGAGATTTTTTAAGAGAAAAAAGAAGAGGTATTAGGTTTTTTATTAGCATGATTCTAGGCCCTTTGCTATTTTTTATTGCTTTTGGTTGGGGGTTGGGGAAAAATGTGGAAATAAGCGGTATTTCATATCCTGCTTTTATTCTTGCTGGCTTAATTGCTATGAATGGAATGAATACAGCTTTTTCCATAGGAATGACTATAAATGTAGAACGTTTTTACTGGAGAACATTTGAAGAATTTCAGATTGCACCAATATCCATTTTTGATATAGCTGTAGGTAAGATAATCACAGGAGTTATTAAGGGAGTAATTGGCTCAATACTTATATACTTATTAGGAATTACTTTTGGTTTTGTTCTCAAAATAAATATTCTTTTTGTGGTAAGCATAGTTTTAAATTGTTTTATGTTTTCTGCAATGGCTCTTTGGATTGCTCTAATAGTAAAAACACATGCTCAGCAAGGGGATTTTAATTCTTTTATTATGAACCCTATGGCTTTTCTATCTGGAGTTTTTTTCCCAATTGATAGGTTTTCTGTTGTTTTTAAATATTTTTCTATGTTTCTCCCGCTAACCCACTCTGTTAGTTGTATAAGAGCTGCAGCTATTTCAAAGCCATTTCCATATGTTTCTCTTGCTGTGGTTATATTTTATTCATTATGTTTTTTAATTCTTGCAACTAAAAGCATAAAAGACCTTAGTCTTTAAGTTAAAGTATATATAATTATAAATTTTTTGTTGTTGTAAAGTTTTTTTGTAAAGTTTATTACAAATACAAATTAAAAAAGTATGGAGGATCTATTGAAAGTAAACAAGAAAATATTGCCTTTTAGTGCAATTGTAGGCCAAGACCTTTTAAAAGAAGCTTTAATATTAAATGCCATAAATCAGGACCTAATGGGCGTAATAATAAAGGGAGAAAGAGGAACTGCAAAAAGCATGGCTGTAAGAGCAATTGCTGAGCTTCTACCAGAAGAGGAATTCAGTGTTGAGTGTCCTTATGGATGCAGCCCTGATCCAAAACAACCACATTGCGAAATATGCCAAAAAATTATTGATGAAGGCAAAAAGATTAGAACAGAAAGAAGGAAAATAAGAGTAATAACATTACCTTTAAGCGCTACAGAAGATAAGATTGTTGGAAGTATAAACATTGAAAAAGCATTAAAAGGGCATCAAAGTGTTTTTGAACCTGGCCTTCTTGCAAAAGCTAATAGGGGAATTATTTATATTGATGAGATAAATTTACTAGATGATAATCTTGTAGATATCTTGCTTGATTCAGCTGCAATGGGTTTTAATATTGTTGAAAGAGAAGGTATAAGCATAATTCACCCATCTCGTTTCATATTAGTTGGTACAATGAATCCCGAGGAGGGTGAACTTAGGCCACAGTTAATCGATAGAATGGGCCTTTATGTTGAGGTTAAAGGTATTGAAGATATAGAACAGCGGGTAAAGATAATTGAGATAATGGAAGAATTTGATATAGATAGCAATGCTTTACATGAGCGTTTTAAACAAGAGCAAGAAATACTGATTGAGAAAATAAAGCTTGCCAAAAATTTATTACCCACAGTTAAATTACAATCTGATCTTAAAAGTTTCATAGCAAAGATATGTGTTGATTTTGGTATAGATGGTCATAGAGCAGACATATTAATTGCTAGATGTGCTAAAACTATAGCAGCATATGAAGGGAGAACTTTTGTTGAAAGAAAGGATATAGAGAAAGCTGCAAGGTTTGTTATACCTCACAGAGTAAGAAGGGACCCATTTGATGAGGAACAAAACATAGAACAAAAATTACAACAAATAATACAAGATCAAACTGTAGACAATAATAACAATAATGAAAGTAATAGCAATCAAAAAGATATAGATAATGAACAAAATAGCAAAGAAAAAAACAATGAACACCATTATGATAATAGTGATAATGACAATATAAGTGGTGATGATAATATAAATTTTAGTAAGCCCCCTGCCATAAATAAAGAACAAGATAACACCGATATAAGCAACGATAGTGAAAATAAAGATAAAAAAAAAGATAATTTAGAAAATACCAAAGAATACAACTTTATAGTAAATTCAAGTTCTCCTGAAATCAAAGTTAACAGAAATAAGAAAATTAAGGCTGGTAGGGGGCGAAGAGCAAAAACATTATCAAATCATAGTGGTAAATATATTAAAGCTAGAAAACCTTTATCTAAAACAACTGATATAGCAATTGATGCAACTATTAGACAAGCAGTGATTTCTAAATGTAATTTAAACATTGGAGTTGAAGATATAAGAGAAAAAGTGCGTGAAAAGAAAAAGGCAGTAACAACAGTTTTCATTGTAGATGTTTCTGGTTCAATGGGTGTAGGAAAAAGAATAGAATTTGCAAAAAGTGCATTATTATCTATGCTAAGAGATGCATATCAGAAGAGAGATAAAGTTGGTTTGGTAATTTTTAAAGGCAACAGTGCAACTATAGTACTTAAACCTACTTCAAGCATTTTTTTAGCTCAAAAAAAGGTTAAAAATATTCCTACTGGAGGTAAAACACCTCTTGCAGATGGTCTTTTATTAGGTATAAAAACAATTTTAAATGAAATGATTAAAGACAAAAATTGTATACCTGTAATTGTTCTTATTTCTGATGGTAAAGCAAATATTTCTAAAACAGGTGATAAAATTAAAAATGAAATAATAAAGATATCAAAAAAAATTAAAAGTTTGGGTATAAATTTTATAGTTATAGACGCAGATGAAAACAAGTTTAAACTTGGTTTTATAAAAGACATAGTTAAGAATGGAAATGGTAAATACTTTCATCTTGAAAATCTTATAAAAAAAGACTTTAAAAAAACCGTAGGATTAAATGAATTATTTTAAACAAGTAATATTATTTGTAACTAAACAATGCAACCTTAGATGCAAATATTGTTATGTTTTTGAAGGAAATTGGTTTTCAGGTTCATTCAATAGATTAGATAAAAATATTTGTGTTTCAAAAGAAATAATAGAATATGCCATTGAAAAACTTAATCCTAAAAAAGCAACATTACAGATATCTGGGGGTGAACCCTTTTTGTATCCTGAGATTGTAGAGTATATTGTTAAAAAAACAAAAGAGAAAAGACCGTCTACTAAAATAAAAATTCAAACTAACGGGACACTTATTGATAGAAAAATAGCTTCTTTTATAAAAAACAATAAGTTATCAATAGGTGTCAGCATTGATGGTAAACCTGAAATAAATGATATTTTAAGAGGAAAAAGTAAAGAGGTTCTTGAAGGCATGTATACACTTAAAAAAAATTATATACAGGTAACTATTACTTCAGTAATTACTACTTTAAATGTTGAATGCCTTGATACTTTAGCTGCAATGGCACTACTTTTTGAAAATGTAAGTAGTATATCTTTTGACCTGCTTCGCAAACCTTCTAATATGCAGGATATGTATCCACAACTTATGCCTGAAAAAAATATGTTGTTTTACGGATTTTCAAAAGCATATTCTTTTTTAAAAAAAGCTGGTAACAAAATTATGCTTTTAAATGATATTGCCACATCAAATTATTTATTTAAAAACAGTAGATATTTTGTGCCATTTTTTTGTTGGTCTGCAATGGGAGAAAGCATAACAGTATGCCCGGATGGAAAAGTTTTTTGTTGTCCCACTCTTATTTATGATGATGGCTCTTTCTTAGGGTATATTTCAGATGAAATAAAGTATCAAAAGCCTTTAAGAAACATAAATAAAATTAAAGAATGTAGTTTTTGTGAGGCTAAAATAATTTGCAGGGGTGGTTGTCCAACAAGGGCTTATTTAGAAAAAGGTGAAAAATTAGGGATTAGTGATATTGAATGTGCTTATAAAAAATTTATTTATGAAAATTATATAAATAAAAATTAAATCTTGGATTAGTGAAATATGATAAACAAAACAAAACCATTTCAATTAGGGATATATGGTAAGGGTGGCATTGGTAAATCTACGATTACGTCAAATCTTTCTGCTTGTCTTGGTCTTATGGGTTATAAAGTACTTCAAATAGGTTGTGACCCAAAAAGTGATTCAACAAAGTTACTATTAAAAGGTAAGAAACAAATACCTATTCTTGACATAATTAAAGAAAAAAGCTTATCAGAAATAGAAGTTGAAGATTTCATAATGGAGGGTTTTGCTAATGTAAAGTGTGCTGAATCTGGTGGTCCTCAAGCTGGTGTAGGCTGTGCTGGAAGGGGTATAATAACTATGGTAGAATTGTTAAAAAATAAAGGAATTTTTCAAGCAGGGTTTGATTATATATTTTATGATATATTAGGGGATGTGGTATGTGGCGGGTTTTCTGTACCTTTAAGAAAAGGCTTTGCAGATGGGATAATAATTGTAACCTCTGGTGAATTCCAATCACTTTTTGCTGCAAATAATATATGTAGAGGGCTCGGAAATCTTGATAGCAAACTTATTGGAATAATAGGTAATAGTAGAAATATCCCAGCTGAAAAAGAACTTATTGAAGAATTTGCTTCTATGATAAATTCGGAAATGCTTGTTTTTATACCTAATTCAAATATTTTTAGAGAAGCTGAGGTTAATAGAGTAACAGTAATTGAATATGATCAAAAAAGCAATATTGCTAAAATATTTTTTAATTTAGCCAAAAGGATTTTGGAAAAAGACTATAAATTAAAAAAACCTGTAGCAATAGAAGATAAAGATTTGGAAAAATTAAATTTAAAATATTTAAGAAAAAATGTGTTTATTGAAAAAAAAACTAAAAAATTTTTCCATAGTTTAAATACAAGCATAAATAACACTATAAATCTTGAAGGAATAAAAAATCATAAAATCAATAAAAACCTAGAAATAGAAAAAGAATATGTAAAAAAAGAAAATTTTGATGATGCAAAAAAAAATAATCTTGAAAAATTAAGCACAATTGAGCCAAAAAACTTTTTTTTAAAAAATCATTTGTCTAGAATAGAGAGCAAGTGCCTTAAAAACAGAGAAGCTTTACATGGTTGTGCGTTATCTGGTGCTTTTAGCATTACTAGCCAAATTAAAGATTATATTACACTTATGCATGCTCCTTCAGGTTGCGGTTATATTAATAGTATCTCTAATTCTGGGGCTTCACAAATTGAAAAAATTTATGGTTTAGTAAATCAAGCTACCCTCTTCCCAAGATTAGTTCAAACAAATATACGTGAGAAGGACGCTGTTTTCGGTGGCAATGAAATTTTGTTAGAAAGCTTAAATACTATTGTTAATTGTTATGGTATCAAAAAAATTTTTATATTAACTGCATGCGCTGCAGCAATTATTGGTGATGATCCTGAAAAAATTTCAAGTAATATAACTGAAGATTTTAATTGTGATGTTACGGTTATAAATACTCAAGGAGTACTTGGTGGAGATTATTTTCAGGGTGTCCTTGAAGCTTATCAGATGATTTCTGAAAAATTTATAGATAAAAACTTAAAAGCAGAAAATAAATTTCCTATGGTGAACATAATTAATGAAAAAATAAATTTAAATGATTCTGATTACAATTATACCATAATTAAAAAACTTCTTAATCAATTAGGAATTAAAATTAATTGTAGATTTATAAAAGACACGAGCATAGCGTCAATAAAGAATTTTAAAAAAGCCCCCATCTCTATACCATATGATGATGGATATATTTGTCAAAATATATGTAATTATCTTAAACAGAATTATCAAGTAGAAATATTTAATAAAATACCTGTTGGCTTTGATGAAACTGTAAATTGGGTTAAGGACATTTGTAATTATTTTAATATTAAAAAAATTGCTAATGAAATTATTAATAAATATCAAACAAAATATAATAATATATTATCTGAACACAAAAAAATTCTGGAAGGAAAGTCAATTCTTATATTTTCTTTTAATACCAATCTTAATTATATTATAAAGACTATAAAAGATCTAAACATGAAATTGGAAAAAATTTGTTTTATTAGGTCAGTAGAGAATGAAGAATTTAAAATTAATAGTAATATTGATGTTGAGTATAACTTTAATGAAAGCTTAAGAGACAAATTAATAAAAGCAATAAAGCCAGATATTGTTCTTACAAGCATGCCAGTTTTAGAAACTGTGGAAAATGTTAATTATGATTTAATACCTTATTATCCAATAGTAGGTTTTTTTAGTGGCTTAGAATTGTCTAAAAAATGGAAAGATTTCTTTTTAGTGAACCATAAAGAAGGCTGGAGATATGAAGAAAAACTCTTTAATAAATTACAATTTAAGCCCTGACAGTTTAACAGGAAGTATTTCTGCCATTGAAGGTATAAAAGATGCCATTGCTTTAGTAAATGGCCCTACAGGCTGTAGAATTGTTAATGCATATATGATTTATAACCAAGACAAATTTGTAGACTATACGGCTGATGTTTCAATGCTTTCAGATGATTTTTTTTTACATCAATTTCGAGTACCGTCAACTTATTTAGACGAATTTGATTTTATTTTTTCAACGGAGCCTAAACTTATAAAAATATTACAAAGGATAGATTCTAACAATTATTACAAACTTATTGGCGTAATAAATACTTCTGCAACAGCGCTAATTGGAGATGACATTGAAAAAATTATACTTAAGTCTGGTTTTTCTAAAGACTTTATTGTGATTGAATCAACGGGATTTGTGGAAAATATTTATTTAGGGTTTCAAAAAACACTTATAAATATAATTGAAAAACTATTTTCAAAAAATCGTTTAATTAACAAAAAATATTGTTTCAGGAAAAAAACTATTACTAAACCTAATAATAACCTTATTAATAATTGTGTTAATTTAATTGGTTTTTCTTTATCCCAATATAATTGGTTTAATGATGCTACAGAATTGAAACTTTTACTAAACTCTATAGGAATAAATGTTAATATAATACTTTGTGTTGATACAAGTTATAAAAGCTTATTAGATATTCCTAAGGCAGATTTAAATATTGTTATAAGCGAAGAATATGGCAGCTTATTGGCTGAATACTTTAAGGAAAATTTTGGAATTCCATTTCTTGGTCTAAGTAAAGATATTGATGAATATTTAGAAGTATTTACACCTATTGGTTTTACTTTTATAGAAGATTTCATTGAAAAAATTTCATATCAATTTAAAATTAACAAAACTGATTATAAACTTGCAAGGGACAGAGCAAAAAGGCGAATTTTTAAAGCACTTCAGGGCATCTCCGGAACAAGAAGTGTTTTGAAAGGACTTAAATTTGCTATTTTTGCTGACAGCTACATATTATATCCAATGCTAAGGTTTCTATATGAATATTTAGGGTTATATCCTAAAATTATTGGATTAAAAAGCATTGATTGCATAAATACCGAAAAAATTAAAAAATATTTAGAAGAAAAGAAGCTATGCACTACAATATTACAATATTATAACCAATTAGATATAAAGAAAGCTTTTGAAGTTTTAGAACCTGATATAATTTTTGGTAGTGCAGTAGAAAAAAATATTATGCGCTTGATAAAGAAAAACTTTGCATATATAAACATTTCTTTGCCAGAAGATTATAAAACAGTGCTTACGCATAGACCTTTAATGGGAATAAATGGTGTTCTAACCATAGTTGAAGAACTTATAAATAATATTAAAGTAATTAATTATAATAATTATTTGTAAATAATTACTTAGATTAGTTATTATCAATTTTATTGTTAGTTTTGTTGTATAAGAAATTAAAATTATAAATTATTAAATAAAATAAGGGAAAGTAAAAAGAAATTTAAAAAAATCTTACTTTCCCTTATTTTAATTATTATATTAACATTATTTGTTGATAATCTTATTTTTAGTATCAAATATTTTTAAATTTTTAATAAAAATAATAAAAATTTTTAGTATTTTTTTATTTATTCTATTTTAACACCAAGTATAGCTTGAGCAAATTCAATTAAAGCATCTGCTGTTGTGAAGCTTAAATTATTAACATACTCTGCTGTAACAGCGAAAACCTTTCCATTTTTTACTGCTTTAAGATTTTGAACAGCCTCATGCTTAGTAAACTCCTCAATTGACTTGAAGCCGTGTCCAGGGTTCTTACCAACTGGAACAATGATTACATCTGGATCAGATTCTAGTAATTTTTCAACAGAGTATTCTGCCCAACCATCAATGCCTTGAGAAGCAGGAATATTTATACCACCAGCATCAGTAATCAATTGGTCAACAAAAGTATTAGCTCCAGGTACCCAATCACCATATTCACTTGCAATACTCATACAATATATAACTTTAGGTTTTTCTTCGTCTTTTAAACCTTTATTTTTTACTGCCTCTTCTACTTTTTTCTGTTTTTCCTCCATTTCCGAAATAATCATATTAGCTATTTTCATAGAATCAAACATTTTACCATAATCATTAATATATTTTTTAATGTGGTCCAGACTTTTTACAATACCAATCGAGTAAATCATTATGCCTGCATCTTCAACTTGCTTTACAATAGCTGGTTCCCAATAAGGCTCACTAATTGTAACCATAAGCTCAGGTGATATATCAATTAAAGCTTCTAAGTCAAGTCCACCAGAGGTTATTATTTGTGGAGAATCAGCTAGTTCTGGCACTGCTTCAGGCACCCAATATGCAATGCCTTTAACAGCATCAAGTTTCCCAAATTCTTTAAGACAAATTGCAAAATTATTTTCACCTGCTATAACAGATTTAATTTCTTCTTTTATTACGAGTTTTCTGTTTTCAAAGCCTTCTTGTTGTCCTTTATCATCTTCAATTGTTATAGGATACTGCACTGCAAAATCTTCTTCAGTAGTAACACTTGCAGTAGTTTCTGCTGCAGTTGTTGTTTGAGCAATAGTTGTTTCACTAGCAGTATCAGTTTTAGCTGTTTCTGCTTTACAACCAAACGAGAATAGGGCTGTTGAAATAACCAACATAAAAGCAACTAAAAAAGATACTACTTTTATTGTTTTTGTTTTCAATTTTTCCTCCTTTTCTTTTTATTATCAAAAAATTTTTTTAATTAATAATAACCAATATAAATTAATATTTAATAAATTAATTAATTATTGCCTGTGCGTCTAAAAAAATTTTATTATTGTTCAAATTGATAGTTTCTTTATTATTATTGGTTACAGAAATATCTTTATTCCTTAAGAAAAGAACAAATTCTTCTTCAGTTTCTATTTCTTTTGCACCCATTTTTAAAAGTTCCGTGTAAAGTTGTGAAGCTTTACCACCTGTGAAATCTCTTTTTTTGAAGTTTTTTCCATCTATAAAATAAACTTCTTTTTTTAATTTTAGCGCTTTTTTAACAGATTCAAGGTTAGAATAATTAATCTCTCCAAATAGTACTCTACCAACTACTACGATATCGCTTTTACATATAAGATCTTCGTTTTTTCTAATTGATTCTTCTTCGAGTGCTATGTGATGATCGCTTTTTACCATTTCTATTCCAAGACGTAAAGCAGTCCGCGTATCAGTATCTATACTACTAAGTATGCAAGTGCTTAATTTATGGCCATCACGAACTAATATATTAAATAGGTATGAGCCAGAACCTCCACCAGCTATAACATGTATTTTTTTTCTCTTCTCAGGACTTAAAGGTAAACAGTGATCATTATAATAAGGAATAATGAAGATTTTATTTGTGAATGGGTTTTTTTCAACAATAACATTTGCATTATAAACACTTTTTATATTATAAGGTGTTAAAACTTCAGAAGGTAAACCTTCTGCAAATATTTTACCATCTGATATAAGAATAATCCTATCAGAGTACTGTGCTGCTATATTCATGTCGTGAAATATTCCTACAATAGTTATATTTGAATTTTTGCTTATTTTAGATATCATTTGCATTATTTCAATTTGAAAATTAATATCAAGGTTTGATGTAGGTTCATCCAAAAGAAGTATTTTTGTTTCTTGTGCGATTGCTTGTGCGATTATTACCCTTTGTTTTTCGCCTCCGCTAATTTCCATATATCCTTTTTTTGCAAGATGATCTGTCTTTGTTAGTTTCATTGCGTTTAAAGCTATTTTGTAATCATTCTGGTCTTCATTTGCAAATTGAGGTTTTTTACATATTCTACTCATGAGGACAATATCTATATTTTTAAAGTTAAAATTCGATGTAGATTCTTGAGGCACAACCCCAATAATATTGGCTCTTTCTTTATAATTCATTTTTTTTAAGTTTTTATTAAAGATACTTACAGAACCTTTATAAAATGGCAAAATACCAGAAATAATATTAAAAAGTGTAGTTTTTCCGGCGCCATTAGGCCCAAGCAGACCAACAAATTCACCTTCATTAACTTTAAAGTTAATGCCATTAATAATATTAGTTTGATTATTATAAGAGTAATATAAATTTTTAACTTCTATAACTGGGTTTGTATTTATTGTCATTACACTCACCTAATAATTATTTTTAGCTTTTTTTAAAAGGTAAATAAAAAATGGTGCTCCTATAAGAGCTGTAATTATACCAACGGGTATTTCTCGTGGCTCAGCTATATTTCTAGCTAAAGTGTCAGCAACAAGTAAAACTATTCCTCCTCCTATGGCTGAAACTGGAAGAAGTACTCTATTGTCAGGACCTACTATTATTCTTAACATATGAGGCACAACTAAGCCGACAAAACCTATAATGCCTGTAACTGATACTGCTGCAGCTACAACAAGTGAGCACAAAATTATTATCATATTTTTCATATACTCAACATTTATTCCAAGCTGTTTTGCTCTAACTTCACCTAAAGTTATAGCATTTAAATCTTTTGTATAGAAAAAAAGTCCAGATAGACCTAAAATAATAATAGGTCCTATAACTTTGACCTTTATCCATAGTGATGATGTGAAACTACCCATCATCCAAAATACAACTGCTTGTAATTGTTCCTTATTTGAAAGTATCATTATAAATGATGTACCTGCATTCAATAATGCACCAACTGCTATACCTGAAAGTATAAGTTGAAGTATATTAATATAGCCTTTTCTGTTCCTTGCTAAATTAAACACTAAAAAACTACTTAAAAGAGCACCTGCAAATGCTGCTGCTACAATGCTAGATATACTGCCTATGCCTTTAGAGAACCCCATAAGTATTGCCAATGAAGCTGCAAGAGATGCTCCTGAAGATACTCCAATTATATAAGGATCTGCCATAGGATTTCTAAAAAGCCCCTGGTACATAACCCCAACCCCAGACAAAGCCATTCCGACAAGTACAGATAAAAAAACCCTAGGAAGCCTAATGTTTTGTATTATTGTTTTATTTGTGGAGCTAATATTGCTAATATCAATAAAATTCTTAATTAAAGGAATGCCGTTAAGAGTAAGCTTAAAGGTCTCATTTAATGGTACCTTTGCAGCCCCAATAGATGATGCGACCAATATTAATAAAAAAAGAATTACAAAAGCTATAATTGTATAATATATTATTTTACTATTTATATTCTTAAACTCTTTTATTTTTGTAACCTTTTTTAGTTTTTTACTAGAAAAATCAATAACACTATTCGTCATTTTTTAAATTGAAATTTAATAATATTAATTGGTATCGCTCTAAGAGGAAATAATTTAAAAGGTTTGTTAAAAAAGAAAAATAACCACTCTTTCCTCGAAGAGCGCTTATATTAAAAAAACTAACAGCAGGTCTCCTGGCTTACGGGACTTTACCCTTTGCCTTCCCAGCACATAGTTGCCAGTGGCTTTAATTAAAGGGCACACACCCGATTACAGTGGCGGGACCGCTCCGGATTTTCACCGGATTCCCTATTAAGAAATAACTTCACTGTAGTTTTTTATTTTTTCTATTTTTAAAAAATCAATTTTATTTGAGCACTAATTATACTTTAATTTTTTTATAATTCAAGTATATGCTTTAAATATTTTAGGAAAAATTTAAAAGTGCACACCTTAAAATTCAAAAGTGAACATTTTAAAAACTGGTTATCATTCTTATTATAATTATATGTCCTAAAGAAAATACTAATATTTTTATTTAAAATTTGGTAAATTGATATCATCATTTTTAACATCCTGGATACCAATTAAATTATCTTTGTATCATAATCTTATCTTAAGCCATACCAGATTCTATATCTGGAACAATTCGCAAGTTTATTTCTCCCTATAGGAGAACCTGATATGGAAAATGCAATTTTTTAAAAGATATCTTTCTGCAAGGATTTACAATTATTTTGTCTCTTAAGGCAAATATATCTTTGGTTTATATATATGGAGCCGGCAAGGAAAACTCCCTAAATAAAAATTAACACAACAGATATACACCATGCACCACTGAATAGCGATGTAAAGAAAACTCCCTAAATAAAGATTTACCCTCTTTGGTTAGCCTTTTAAGTCTGTAGTAAGGAACCTTGCCAATGGTAGAATGAAACTGATGGAAGCTGTATCTATCTGCCTTTGCTTTAAGTACTTTTAGGCCATCGTTTATCTTCCAATCCTTCTCTTGTACAGATTATAGCCATTCTATTCTGAAGCTACCTGTAGGGACATTCAACCTTGTCTTTTGACTGGGAAAATAGTTCATACTTTACTCTTATCCCAAGCTCTAAAAGTATTTGCTTTATTTGGGGATCAGCTTTATATGTAAGCTTATAATGTTTTCTTTAAGAAGCTATCTCTTCCTTTCACAAACTTTAAATATAGAATGGCTATCCTTTATGTAGCAATATTTATAGTCTTTTATGAAGTTATATTATGCCAATATTAAATCTTTTTCTAACTTTAGTTCAGTAATTATATTATTTTTGACTTCTTTACCTATTTTTCTAGTTGGCTTTTTTCTTTAATATTTTATGGTAAAAGTATCTGGATCTCTTTTCTATATTTTTCTAATAGCTGGCAAAACCTCCTTCTTTTTATCCCAAGTATTGCCTCAATATATTTTCTTTCAATTTCACCCTTTACATACCTTTTTAGCAAATCTTTTACTTAATTGTCTGTAAACTTTTTGTGCAAGTGAGTCATAATCTAAATCCTTTCTTTTTGGTTTTAGATTATAGCTATAAGGTTTGCACTTTTAAATTTTAAATCATAAAAAAATAGTCCACTTTTATTTTTTAAATGAAAAATTTTAATTTTTATTTGACATTAAAGCATTTAAGCCTTGTAATTTCAGCAATTTTTCTTTTTAGCCTTTTGTATTCCTTATATAAAGCTATAACTTCATCAAGCATATCTACTGGTATATATACTGCTTTTGTTATACATGCTGCTTTATACATAAGACAGTAGCTTTCATGCTT
>CAYLWJ010000089.1:0-2227 GCA_964387355.1 uncultured Actinomycetota bacterium
AAAATACCTTCCCCTAAAAATATTACTCCTGTTGAAGAATTAATCCTGTAAGAATAATAATAGTAGTGGCAATATGCACAGATTTTGGGCTAAATTTGCCCATTTTGTGCGTAAATTGTAAAATTAACTGACAAACTCAAGATAAAATATGAGCAAAGAACATACCATATCAATTTTTACTAATCTTATAACAGTTTAGAAAGTACCTCACCTTATACCTCAAAGCTTTTTACTGGTGGTAATAAATAGTGGGATTAGGTTCAAATTTTTCAAGACAATATTTTATACCAGTCTTCTGGAAAACCTATTAATTCTTTTTTAATGAACTGGCTATTTTCATTTAATAAATTCTTTAGGCCGAGAATATAATTACTCCAATCTTTACTGTTAATTGAAAGCTTTTTTAAAATTAAAAATGTATTAAATATAAAATTAGTAGGTGGATTTATTTTTTTATCTTTTTTAGGAAAACTTGGCTTGATTACTAATTTTTTATTATATATTCTTCCGTAGTGAGCACATATATTTCTAATATAAGATAAATGGCGAATCCAACTTTCAATATAAAAATATTTTTGTTTGTAGTAATCTTGAGATATTTGCTGTTTATCTTCTCCTTTCAATATTGAAAATAATTTTGATAAGAGACCAAATGGAAAAACTTCAATTGCAACCCAAATGGGAAATTGCCCTTGATATTTATCATAGTGATGTTGGATAAATAATTCATTTTTCTTGGATTTTTCTAGTCTCATATTAAGATCTCTTATAATTTCTTTGTATTGCTCTTGGCATTTAGGATTAAGATCAAAGTTTTTAGAGTCCAAGTACCCTAATGGCCCATATTTATGACCAAAAAAATAAGCAATTTGAGTCCTAAAAGCTATTTCAATATCTTCAATTTTCTCGAGTAATAATTGTCTAAGCTTTTTATCAAAATTATAGATATTGCATATAAACTCAAAGGTTATCCCTGGTATAAAATAGTCATTTGTTTTTAGATGAAGCATGTACCCACTGAGCCTATAATAATTAATTCTTTTAAGTGTTTCTATTGCAATTTCTTTATTTTTAATATTTAATTTTTTACTTATTAAAATTTCTATTTGTTCTTCGTAGGTTTTAGGGGGTTTTATAAGAGGCTTATTAGTATCTTTCAAATAAGGCTCCTTTAAAAAAATGTCGCACCCTGGTACGCTTCTTTGAGAGGCGTGGTGCGAACTATTACTTAAAATATATAGTATTAAATGGAAAATGTCAACTGCATCAACTAAAAAACAGCTCTGAAGAACGAATTTTTTAATTTTGACACAAAATCTGCAATTTATTGGGAATTTTTACTTGGTGAAATTTTAGGGAAGACTTATCTAAGGACTTATGGTAATATAATTATGAAGTTTTCAAGGGGATTAACCTGAAAAACCCTCATGTGCAGCTAAGGAAAAGAGGAAAGCCTTATCTGCATTTGCTTGTTTGAAAAGGTATAACCGATAAATTTTGTCCTTAGGTCTTCAAGCAGCTGTTCAAATAACCCTGTGACGCTGCCGAATTCTTTGACAATCTTTTGTCTTTTCTCACTTACATGCCTTCTTATTATTTCTTTATTTACCCTTTTAATTTCAGCAATTATTCTTTTTAGCCTTTTGTATTCCTTATATAAAGCTATAACTTCATCAAGCATATCTACTGGTATATATACTGCTTTTGTTATACATGCTGCTTTATACATAAGACAGTAGCTTTCATGCTTTTCACCCTTTAGATAGCATTTGCAGTTTTTATTTCCACACCTTCTTTTTACCTTAGCGATACTGCCATCAACAAAAGGTCCAATGCTTGCAAGTTTTTTTACAAGGCTATCTCTTTTTCCTTTAAGCCAGACTGTATTTATCTTTAATTTATATTTATTCATATGAATAATGTATATATTTATAATTTTGTCAAATTTTAAAGGTGAGAAAAAAATATTTTTTATTCTTGTTTTATATGGATAAAAATATGCTTTTTGTGCTTAAATCAGGACTGGTTAAGGTGAGAAGAATTTTTGTTTTTCAGAGCTGTTCATTCAACAATTAACTTGCACAAAACAAAAAATACCCTTAAAATAAATTTTTAAAAGTTTGGTGGCTAGTACTATTAGGGGACCAATAGGCGCACCCTCACGGGCACCATAAAGAATCAAAAAGTCAGAAATTATAGATGTAATTTCTACTGCTGCAGGTATTGC
>CAYLWJ010000090.1:0-2341 GCA_964387355.1 uncultured Actinomycetota bacterium
CTATTACTTACTTTATTATTATTATAAATAATATTATTTATATTATTGCTATTATTATCAATGCTTAGCATTACCATTTCAAAATTGTTGTTATCATAAAGTGTTTATAATTAAAATTAAATTTATAATAAAATTTAACAAAAAAAATAAATAGGAAAAATTTTTATACTATTTTTATATATTCTTTAGAAATTTTTCTTTCTAAGTTTTACTATTTATATTTTTAAAAGAAAATCTATGAATTTTTGAAGGTCCGTATTCTTTAAGTGCGTCTAAATGTTTTTTTGTCCCATATCCTTTATTTATTTTAAAATCATATAGAGGATATTGTCTTGATAATTTTATCATTAATTTATCTCTAAAAACTTTTGCTATAATTGAAGCAGCAGCTATGCTTGCACTTAATTCATCACCATTTATAAGGGGAATTACTTGTAAATTAAACTTATTTAAATCTATGTCAAGTGCATCAGTAATAACTATTTCAGGTTTTATTTTTAATTTGTATATAGCTTTTTTCATTACAAGTTTGTTTGCTTTTCCAAGTGTTATTCTATCAATAACTCTTGGAGAGACTGTAGCTATAGACCAACATCTACATGACTTTATAATCTTTCTAAAAATTTTTAATCTTTTAACTTTAGAAACTTTTTTAGAGTCATTTAGACCTTCAATCATTAAACTGCCTCTATTAAAAACAACAGCAGCAGCAACAATTGGCCCTGCTAAAGCACCTCTTCCAACTTCATCTGCACCTGCAATTACGTTATATCCACAGCTATAAAGATAATCTTCATATGCGCATAAATTTATAAGTCTTTTTACTTCACTAATATCCATATTAGTGTTAATAAACCTTTTTTATTTTCGCCTATTTCTTTATATTAGTACAACTACAGTTTAATATCTATACTAATACATTTAATATCCATATTAACGTCAATAAACTCTTCCTATTCTAGAAATAGGGCCATAAATAAAAAGAACTTTGCCAAAAATCTGTTTTGAACTTACAGGACCAAAAACCCTACTATCAGAGCTATTATTTCTATTATCTCCCATTAAAAAATACTGGTCTTCTCCAAGCTTAAAGTGCTCATTATTATAGTAGGCTTCTAAATTTTTAGGCAGGTATGGTTCAATAAGCTCTTTACCATTAATATATATTTTACCATCATTAGATAAAAAAATATCTTCCCCAGGAAGACCTATCACTCTTTTAGTAAGATCTTTATCTTCTAAAGGTGAGTATAGAGCAACAATATCTCCACGAGAAATTTTGGTAAATTTGTAAGCAACCTTATTTACAATAACGCGGTCTCCAATTAAAAGAGTTGGAGCCATTGAAGGCGTAGGAACAATAAATGGTTCTATAACAAATATTCTCAAACTGATTGCAAATATAGCGCCTATAACAGCAACTAATAAATAGCTGAGAAATTCTTTAAAAATATTCTTTTTATTTTTCAAATTCAATTTTTGCTTTTTTACCTATTTTTTTTCTTAGGTAGTACAGTTTTGCACGTCTAACAATTCCAGTGTTTAATTTCTCAATTGATTGAATCATTGGTGAGTTTAATAAAAAAGTTCTTTCAACTCCAACATTAAAGGAAATTTTTCTAACAGTAAAAGTTCTATTTATGCCACTACCCTGCATTTTAATTACAATACCTTCAAAGGATTGAATTCTTTCTTTATTCTCTTCTTTAATTTTTAAATTAACTCTAACTTTGTCCCCTGGTTTAAAAGCAGGTATATCATTTTTAATATACTTATTTTCTACTTTATCTAATATGTTCATTTTTGCCTTCCTAAAAATTAAATTTATTTTAAATTTACTCTAAACTTATTATTAATCTTATTATAAATCTTATTTAAATTTATTATTAAAATTTATTATTAAATTTACTGTTAAATTTATTATTAAATTTTAAATTTTATTATTAACTTAATAAGTAAAGTTAAACTAGCAAAATATAAATAATTTAAACTGTTTTGTCAATTAAATCTGGTCTATTTTTTTTAGTATTTTCTATAGCTTTTTCAATACGCCATTTTTCAATTTCCTTATGATTGCCGCTTAACAACACTTCAGGAACTTTTAAACCTTTATAAACTAATGGTCTTGTATATTGAGGATAATCTAA
This sequence comes from uncultured Actinomycetota bacterium, assembly GCA_964387355.1. Taxonomy (GTDB): domain Bacteria; phylum Actinomycetota; class Humimicrobiia; order Humimicrobiales; family Humimicrobiaceae; genus Calidifonticultor. The sequence goes on from CAYLWJ010000090.1 coordinate 2,148, forward strand.
TAAATTGTTTTCAAATGATTCTTTAACTATTGAATTTTTATTTCCAACAACACCTTCTAGCAATCTTACAACACCATCAATTATAACCATTGCTGGGATTTCTCCGCCTGTTAGAATATAATCTCCAATAGATATTTCCATATTTACTACTAATTCTTTTACTCTTTCATCAACTCCTTCATATCTTCCACATA
>CAYLWJ010000091.1:0-16822 GCA_964387355.1 uncultured Actinomycetota bacterium
AAAGAGAATAAATCCAATTGACAAGGTCGCCTTTATTTTTTAAATGACAAATCTTAATTTTATATTGACAAAATAAATTAGATTATATAAAATGTGAAATCGATATTAATAACGTTTTCAATAACGTTTTCAGAAAAAATTTAATTTTTTAGCTAATTTATGAAAAATAGAAATATAACTTTAAAAGATGTAGCGAAAGCTTCTGGAGTTTCAGTTCCTACTGTTTCAAGAGTAATAAATAATGAAAAGTATGTTTCAGATGATGTTAAGGCTAAGGTAAATACTGCAATAAAAGAGTTAAACTATGAACCACAATGGAGTGCCCGCAGCTTAAGACTTAAAAGGTCTCATACAATTGGTGTTATTATTCCAAATGTTGCAGACTATTTTTTTAGTAGCATTGTTTTAGCCGTTGAAAGCTATTTTAGGAAAAAGGGGAAAGACATTATTCTATTTAATACTAGTAATGATGAAAAAATTGAAGAAAGAGCAATAAAACTTGCAATTTCTAAAAGAGTCGAGGGTATTATTCTTGCTACAATTTGTAGAAATAAAAAAATTATAGCTTCTTTGATTGATAATTTTGGGATACCTATTGTAGTAACAGATAATAAATTAGATATTGAAAAAATAGATCATGTTTTGAGTGATGATATTGGTGGTTCTTATAAATTAATTGAACATTTAATAAAAGTACACAACTATAAGAATATTGCTTGTATTAGCGGTCCACTAGATGAATCAAGTGGTTTTGAAAAGTTAATAGGCTATAAGCAAGCTCTTCAAAATTATGGGTTAAGAGTAAATAATGATTATATTAAAATAGCCGACTGGAAAAAAAGCAAAGCCTATATTGCAACAGAAGAGCTTTTAAAAATGTCAAAAAAACCAGATGCAATATATTGTATGAACGCTAATATGCTAATTGGCTGTTTGAGATATTTAATAGAGAATAAAGTAAAAGTACCAGAAGACATAGCTATTGTAACTTTTGATGATTATGATTTTGTTTCAGTAGTCTATCCCCCTGTTACGTCTTTGAAAAGAATTGATTTAGAGATGGGTAGAGTTGCGGCTGAAATTTTGAACGAAAGAATAGAAGGGAAAGAAGGAGATTTTAAAGAAATTAGAATTAAATCTGATTTGGTTATTAGGAATTCTTGTGGTTGCAAATAAAAAAATATAGAAAGGAGGTTATTAGAAAAAAGTTTTAAATTTAATAAGATGAAAAATATTAATTTTCTTAACAAAGGAGGTAAAAAAATGAGGTCAAAGATTTTGTGGTCAGTAGGTGTAGTTGTTTGTGTATCTTTGCTTTTATTAGTTCCAATTACAGGTTGCAAGCAAGAAGGTGCTGAGACAAAATCAGTATCTGAAACTACAATAGCTGAAACAACATCCGCAGAAACAACATCCGCAGAAACGGAGGCTGCTTCAAAAGAGTCTGTAGCTACCGAGAAAAAATTTAGAGTTGGTTATTCTTGTTTTGGGTGGGAAATACCATGGATGGTATTTTATCAGCAATATTTTAATGACATAATTGCAAAAGATTATCCGAATTATGAGATAACTTATCATGATGCCAAATATGATTTTCAAGCAATGGCAGATGGTTTGGAAACATTTGTTAATGAGGGTTATGATCTTATAATGCATTTTGCATTAGATAATTTGCCAATGATTGAAACATATAAAAAAATACAGGCTGCCGGTATTCCACTTCTCCTTACTATGGATGAGCCAGCTTATGAAGCTTATGATTATATGACATGTTTTTCAGGACTTAGCCCAGCTGATGCTGGTAGGCAATGTGCTGATATGTTAAATGAAGCACTTGGTGGAAAAGGTACTTATGCTTGCATTACTCCACCAAAAGGATCGAGTTCTTATAATGCTTATATGACTAGATTTTATAATAGGCTTGAGGATATAGGAAGCAACCTGACATTAGTTGCTGAAGAAGATGGAAACTGGGATCCAAAGACAGCACAGGAAAAAGCAGCTTCTATATTAGCTAAATACCCCGACATTGATGGATTTTATGTAACAGATGATTGGATGGGTGGCGGAATTGTAAATGCCGCCAAGGAAAAAGGATATAATCCTGGAGATTTTGTTATTGCAGGTTGTGGTGGAAGTAAAATTGGTATAAAAGATCTTGCTGATGGGTGGTATATAGGACTAGTTGATCAAGGACCATTACTTTGTGCAATCCAGGATGCTTATATAATGAAAATGATTTGTGAGAAATTAGGTCCTGTTCCTCATTTTGCAATGGTAAGACAAGAAGTAATTACAAAAGAAAATATTGATAGATTTCCAGGTACCTGGTAAAAATGATTTAAAATCATTAATTTTTTACAAGTTTGTTAGTTCAGCCTAAAAAAAGCTGAACTAACAAAGACGATTGAAATTCTTTAGGAGGTTGACTATGAAAAAATTTGGAGTTGGCATTATGGGTGTAGGTTGGGTTGCAGGGGCACATGCAAGTGCTATGCTGAAAAACCCACACTTAAAAATAACAGCACTTGTTTCAAGAAGAAAAGAATCTTGTGAAGCTTTAAAGAAAGAACTGGGTCTTGACTGCAAAATCCTTGATAGTTTTGATGACTTAATAAAAGACAAAGATGTAGAGATTATAGATATTTGTACACCGAATTCAATGCATTGTGAGGAGGTTTTAAAAGCTGCGTCTGCTGGAAAACATATTATCATTGAAAAACCTATATGTATGAACTTAGATGAACTGCAATTAGAGCTCGATGCAATAAGAAAAGCCAAAGTTAAAACACAGACTGGATTTGCCAGCCGATGGAATCCACATGTAGTTTCTATAAAAAACATGATTGATAAAGGTGGTTTGGGAGATATTTTTTATACAGAAGTAGATTATTTTCATGAAATTGGCCCATGGTGGAGTGGTTATAATTGGGGGGCAAATACAATAAAAGGTGGTCCTTCAGCAACATTGGTAGCAGGTTGTCATGCTGTTGATCTAACTAGGTATTTTGCGGGTTCTGAAGCAGCTGAAGTATTTGCTTACGGTACTTTTGGTCACAGGAAAGATTATGAATATCCACCAACATACACAGCAGTTATAAAATTTGAAAATGGTAAAATTGGTAAAACTGGAAATAGTTTTGAGAATGAATGCCCTTATGTTATGAATATTCTACTTCATGGTAGTAAAGGTTCAGTTATAAACGAGAAATTTTTTACAAAGGAATGGTTTCCAGGGCAAGAAGAGTGGCAAATATTTAAAATGACTATGTTAGATAGTGGTGATGTTAAGCACCATCCTTTTCAAGGTATGATAGATGATCTTGTAGATGCGTTGCTAAATGACACTGAAACTGTTAACAATATTGAATCTTCAGCAAAATCACACGAGCTTTGTTTAGCAATAGATAAATCTATAGCAACTGGAGAAAAAGTAAAACTCCCAATCCTTAAATGGTGATATTTTTATGTAATTTTTAATATTATATTCAAAAATTAAAAAATTTAAAAAGTAACAAATAAAATTAATAATTTTTAAAATTAAATAAGCTGACTTATTTTGCAATATTAGTATTTTATTTATTAATGCAAAAACTTTAAGTTTAAAAATTTTATTTGTTTGAAAGGTAATTTTTTATTTATGGAAAAGACCTTTTTAGAAATAAAAAACTTGTATAAAAGATTTAAGGGAGTTCAGGCACTAGAGGATGTAAGTATAAGTATCAGAAAAGGTGAACTGCATTCAATAATTGGTGAAAATGGTGCTGGTAAAAGCACATTAATAAAAATAATTGCAGGTGCTGTAAAATCTGATAATGGCGAGATAATTTTAGATGGTGAAGATATTACTAATTGGCCTTCTATAAGACTTTTTAAAAAAGGAGTTTCAGCTTCGTTTCAGGAAAATTCTTTGTTTGATAATTTAACTATTGCCCAAAACATATTCATTAGTGAACTATATAAGTATAATAGTTTTAACTTAAAATGGAAAAAATTTATTGATAATTCAAAAAAATTATTAAGATATTTTAACTTAGAAGATTTAAATCCTCTAACGTTAGTTTCAGAATTGCCTCCTGAAACAAGGCAGGTTATAGAAATACTAAAATCAATAAACAGGGAAGTTAAAGTTTTATGCCTAGATGAGCCTACTGCTGCTTTAACCGAAAATGAAATTGAGCTATTTTTTAAGTTATTAAATGATCTTAAAGAAAAGGGAGTAACTATATTATATATTTCTCATAATCTTACAGAAGTTTTAAAGCTAAGTGATAGAATTACTGTTTTAAGAGATGGGAAAAAAGTTAAAACATTAAATAGAAGCGAGGCAGATAAAACTGTACTCCATCATTTAATGATTGGTAGAGATATTGTTCAAAGAAAAAGAAGAAAAAAATTGTATCAAAACACTAAACCAATATTAAAAGTTAAAAATATTTCTGATGGTTTAAAGCTAAAAGATATTTCATTTGAAGTTTATCCTGGAGAAATACTGGGTTTAGCTGGATTAGTTGGTTCAGGTAGAACAGAGTTAGCTTGGCTGCTTTTTGGCTTAAGTACTTGTAAATCTGGCGAAATTTATTATAAAGATGAAAAAATTGATAAGTTGACCCCTATAAAAGCAATAAAGAAAGGAATCATGTATCTTCCGGAAGATAGAAAATTAATGGGGTTATTTTTAGGCCAAGATTTAATAATTAATACAACAGTTTCAAAACTTGATAAAGTATCGAGAAATATTTTAGTTGATTTTAATAAAGAAAAAAGATTAGTTTTAGAAATTTTGAAAAATTTAAACGTGAAATATACATCACTTAATCAATTAGTATTAAAGTTAAGTGGCGGAAATCAACAGAAAGTGCTTTTTGGTAAATGCTTATTTACTAACCCTGACTTATTAATACTAGATGAACCTACTAAGGGGATTGATGTAGGTTCCAAAGAAGAAATTTATGAATTAATAGAAAAACTTGTGAACAATGGTTTAACAATTATTTTAATTTCTTCAGAAATCGAAGAAATATGCAGGTTATCTGATAGAGTTTTAGTTATGGTTAATGGTCAAATAAAAAATGTTTATAAAGGTGAAGATATAAATGAAAAAGACATCACAAGCTGCTACTTACAGACTGAAAAAAGAGAATGATATTTTAAGTAATCTAATAAGAACATACGCTGTATGGTTTGTCTTGCTTTTATTGGTTTTAGTAATGTCTTTTGTGTCTCCAGCTTTTTTTACATTAAGAAATTTTATAACAGTTTTTAAAAATATAGGACCTTTATTACTAGTTTCAATAGGTCTAACATTCGTATTTTTAGGCGGAGGTTTTGATTTAAGCCAAGGAGCTGTTCTTTTACTAACCTCAACCATTATTGTGAATTTAAATCCTGCAAATTATTATAATTTTGTTGGAAGTATTTTTCTTTGCTTGGCAGTTGCTTGTTTGATAGGTTTGATAAATGGTTTTTTTATAGGAATTCAAAGAATGAATCCATTTATCACAACTCTTGGTATGAGATATATTTTAGGTGCTTTAATTTATATTGCTACCTCAGGAGCTGTTGTAAGTGCGGCAATACAAAGTCATATATTAGAAGCTTTAGGATTAAAAACAATTTTTAAGATACCAATTCAAACTTTAATAGTATTTGTAATTTTATTGATTTGTTGGTTTATTGTTAGATTTACTGTTTACTCGAGAAAAATAAAAATTGTTGGTAGCTCAATTGTTGTTAGTAAATTTAGTGGGCTGCAATTTGGAAAAATTCAAATGTCAACTTATATTGTCAATGCACTGCTCGCAGGTATTGCGGGTATTTTAGTTGGTAGCCATATGACATATGTTATACCTACGCTAAACTGGAATTATGATTTTGACGCTATAACGGCTTGCGCGGTTGGTGGTATTAGTCTGTCTGGCGGTAGTGGTAACATAATGAATACTCTTTCTGGGGTTTTATTAATTGGTTTTATAAATAATTCTATGGTTTTACTTGGTCTTCAGCAGGCATGGCAATTAGTATTTAAGGGAATAATTTTATTAATCGCAATTATATTTGATATGCAAATTAAGAGGACTTATGAATAATAAAAGATTGAGAAACAATAATTTAAAATTTAAAGAGAAGAATCTAGTTTTGAATGTTTTTTATAATTTTAGAATTTTGATTTTGATTATTGTTGTAATTGCTTTATTCTCATTTCTTTCAAAGGGATTTTTCACTCTAAAAACAATGAACTCTATTTTATCATTAATGTCTGCCTATGGAGCAATTGCAATAGGCCAAACATTGGTAATTTTAATAGGTGGGTTGGATGTGTCTGTTGGTAGCATAATGGCGGTTTCTGGATTGCTTTTTTTAAAATTAATACCTTATAGTATGCCTTTGGCAATATTTATATGTATTTTTTCTGGTGTTTTTGTAGGGTTTCTTAATGGATTAATAATTACAAGGTTTAAAGTAAATTCATTAATATCAACTATGGGTATGAGTTTTTTACTTAGCGGTATTGCTTACCTTATTTCTGATAGCACAATACATATTAAAAATAACCCAATTATAAAGTTTGGTAATGGGGTTATTTTTTTCATTCCCTATATTGCTATAATTTACGTTGTTTTAACTATTATAATACAATACATTTTAAAAAAGACTACACTAGGTTTAAAAATTTATTGCGTTGGTGCTAATAGGATTTCTTGTGACTTTTCTGGAATAAGCGTTAGGAATTTAGAATTGCTAATATTTGTACTCTCAGGCTTATTTGCTAGCCTTGGTAGTTTTTTGTATTCAATAAAGCTTGCAGCTATAGGGCCACTAACTGGTAGTGATGTTCCAATTTTTGTTATTACAGCTGTTTTACTGGGTGGTACCACTATTGGAGGTGGTTATGGAGATGTTTTAAAGACATTTTCAGGAGTATTTTTAATTACACTGATTACAAAAGGGTTAACTTTACTAAATGTTGAAGCTTACTTTCAAAATATGATAATTGGTATAATTTTAATATTATTATTATTTATTGGTAGAAAGCTTATTGTCAAAGGTAGACTTTTTGTATAGATTTATAACTTAAAATTTTATAAATTTATAATAAATTGGAGGTATAAATTGAGCGATTTTAAATTCAAGCCAGCAGACTTTGTCCCATTTAAAGACATAGAAGTTCTTGAAAGAGTAAGAAAAATTCATGGAAAAGAACTTGAGAAATATTCCAATGATAAAATGAAAATTAAGGTTATTAAAAACCCGCATCCAATTGTTATAGGTCATATGTTTACAAAAATAAAAATGTCTGACCAGTTAAATAAGAAATTAGTTTTAATTCTAGGAAACCCTGAACCAGAAACATATATTCCAGTAGCAGAGCTTATTAATTACTTTAAAGTAAACTGTAGAAACGTATATATATTTGCAATGGATGAATGGGCTGATGAAAATGGAAATATAGCTCCAATAACATATAAAGCAGGATTTGCATATTCTATGCTTAATTATTTTGTATATCAAATTGATGAAAAGCTTAGAATGCCATTAAGTCAAGTATTTTACCCAACCAATAAAAATATTAAGGATTATTCTAAAATAATAACAGATATTGGTGAAGGTGGTGCAGATGTTTGCTATTCCAGCCCAGGGTGGGCAGGCCACATTGCATTTGTTGATCCTTCTCCAGAATTTTTAACAGATGATATAGATGAATACCTAAAACAAGAAGCAAGAATTGTAACATTACATCCACTAACAATTTGTCAAAATTCATTACATGGTGTGTTTGGTCAGTCAGGTGATATAGCTAATGTACCGCCAAAAGCAGCTACAATTGGACCTGCTGATGTAGTTAGAGCAAGAGAAAGAATAGAGTTGCACGCGCTTACCACTATGGGTACTTTTGTTTCTTGGCAACGGATGACGTCAAGATTAATTCTTCTTGGACCTGTAACACCATATGTTCCAAGTTCAATATTTCAATTACTTGATACCCAGGTTTATGTAAGTGAAGAGATTGCAGCACCTTTTGAATGCTGGGAGACAGTTGGGTATTAATTTGTTAATAATAAATTGTTATAAATTTGTTGCTAATATTGTTTAATAATTATTTTAATAATTTATAAATCAGATTATCAAATTTTAAGCAGGCTGTAATGTCCCTGCAAAAACTAACCATGCAAGAAGTGATTTTGCAACCAAACTTAGCATAATGTAACCCCTCTCACCGTAGAGGTAGTCTTTCCACCTGCCGACTTTTTTATACCGACTTTTTTATATTGTAAAACCATATTAACAGGGAATAGGTTATTAAGATAGCGCATTTCTTAATTTTTTTCTTTGTGGTTTTTGCATTTTTTTATAGTTTAGTAACAAAAATTTTATTATAATATTACTTCAGCAAAATAATTAGTTCAGTTTAGTTCAGTTTAAAAATTTGATTTTAATTGAGTAAACAAGATAATAAATTTCATGAAAAATATCATAAATAAGAATTTAAAACATTTTAATGTTTTTTCTATTTTATTAATTTTTATTATTTTTTCTATCTCTATTTTTACAGGTTGTAGTAATAACAAAATAGATAAAACAAATGATAATGCTACTAACAAAGCCGAGGCTATAAATTATAAAGAAAAGGGCGATAATGAAATTGATATAGTTAGTATTAATAAAACAAATGAAAATAATTTTTATAACGAAAATCAAAACAGCAAAGAAAGTAATAACAGAGAAGAAAGCAACGAAAGAAAAGAGGACAAAGAAATAGCAGAAAGTGAAGACAAGGAAGAATGCAACGAAAATAAAAATAGCATGGAAAGCAAAGACAGCAAAGAAATTGAAGAAAGCAAAATAAGCAAAAACAGCGAAGAAAGCAAAGAAATATTAGACGACCCATCTGTAACTTTTTCTGATATTCCTGAATCTGAAATAGACTTTACTAGTCCTGATAATTTTTTGATTGAGGTTAATCTTACACAACAAAAGGTTTTTATACACTACAAAGATTTTATTATAAAAAATTTTATCTGTTCAGGAGGCAAACAAGAAACTCCTACACCTGTAGGAAATTTTAAAACTACTCAAAAAATTTATTACTCCTATGTTCCAAGATTTCAGCAGGCAGCTTATTATTGGACACGTTTTTATGGCTCATATCTTTTTCATAGTGTTCCTTATGATATTAATGGTAATCTACTAAAAGAAGAACTTGAGAAAATCGGAACTCCTGCAAGCCATGGCTGTGTGAGACTTTATCTTGAGGATGCAAAATGGATTTATGACAAACTTCCCTTAGGAGTTAACGTAAATATACATTATTAATTATCAGTTAGTCCAATTAGTTAGTCCAATCAGTTAGTCCAATTTAATTTTTTCAAGCCAAGCTTTGATATCTTTAAACACTTCATCTCTGTTTATTTCATTAATGAGCTCATGTCTTGCGCCGTTATACAATTTTAATTGAACATTTTTAATGCCTGATGCAATAAAATCTTTATAAACTTTTTTTACGCCCTTTGTAAAATTACCAACAGCACAATCTGTCCCAGAAATTAATAATATTGGAATGTCTTTTGGTATTAAGCTAATATTTTTAAATTTATTTATTCTTAAAGTAGAATTTATAAGATCCTTATAAAAAGTAGCGCTGAATAATGTATAACAATAAGGGTCATCAAGCATTTTATCCACTGCTTTCTCATCTCTGCTTATCCAATCTGATGTTGTTCTGTTAGGTTTAAAATAGCTGTTAAATTTTCCAAATGTTAAAGTTCGATGAAGAGGACTTTTAGCTTTAGGTCCGCTTTTTTTTATAATTTGATTTGCAAGAAATATTCCAAGATATCCCATTAAACCAGGGGATGCAGATGTGCCTGATAGAATTATTCCTTTTATTATTTCCTTTGCTTCATCTGGAAAATAAATTAAGTAGTCTCTAACTAAAAATGATCCTGCACTATGGCCAAATAAAAACAGTTTTGTATTATTATTTTCTTTTAAAATAATTTCATTAAGCTTTCTAATATCTTTTATTACCTTTTCCCATCCATTATTATCATCTTGATGTCCAAAGTTAGCAGGACTTCCAGCAGTTAGTCCATGACCTCGCTGATCCATAGCATAAATACAAAAGCCATACTCATTAAGAAATTTAGCAAAATCAGAATATCTTCTTGCATGTTCACCCATACCATGAACAATGTGCAAAACAGAGCCGCATTGATTAATACTATCTTTTATTCCACCTTTTTTATTAGGTGCCCATTTATGAACATAAATTTTTTGGTTATCGTCAGCTTCAAAAATAAATTGGCTGTATATTGAACATATTGAAGTATCCATGTTTTTCCAATATTTATATTATTATCCTTATATTATTTTTTTCTTAAATAATTAAAATAATAATATTATATAATTAATATTAACAATATTATTACTTATTAATATTATTAATAACTAATTTTATAATCACTATTTTTTATATAATATTAATGTTTTAATAATATTTACTGTTTTTGTTATTATTATAATTATTTTATTAAAAAATATTTATTTTAAGTTTTCAGGATTTAAACATTTGAGGCTTTCTAAAATAAACAAGCCGTCTTTTCTTACCAATTTGCCATCAAAATAGATTTCCCCTCCGCCAAATTCTTTAGTTTGAATTAATATTAAATCCCAATGTATAGATGATTTATTTTGGTTATTTGCTTCGTGGTATGCTTTTCCTAGTGCAAAATGTATGCTTCCATTAATTTTCTCATCAAATAAACCATCTTTCATTGGTTTTATAATATAGGGATTTACACCTAGTGCAAATTCACCTATGAATCTAGCCCCGCTGTCTATATCAAGGATTTTATTTAATTTTTCATTTTCGGTTTTACCGCCAGAACATGAAGCTTTAACAACTTTGCCATCTTTAAATTCAAGTATTATATTTTCAAAAGTAATACCTTGGTATATTTGTGGAATGTTAAAAAATATTATACCATTTACTGAGTCTTTAACTGGGGCGGTAAAAACTTCACCATCTGGTATATTGTTTTTTCCATCACATTTAATAGAGGGAATATTTTTTATAGAAAAACTTAAATCAGTGTTGGGTCCTATAATTTTAACTTTGTCAGTTTCATTTAAAAGTTTTACTAAATTATCCATTGCAAACGACATTTTGCTGTAGTCTAAATTGCAAACATTAAAATAAAAGTTTTCAAAGTCTTCAAGGCTTGTATTTGCAAGTTGAGCCATGGAATTGTTAGGATACCTAAGTACAACCCATTTTGTTTTATCAACTCTATATTCAGTTACAGGTTCTGAGTAATATTTTAGATACTCATTAATTTTTCCTCTATCAATATCTGCAAGTTCATTAACATTATCATAAGCCCGAATTCCAATATAGGCATCCATACCTTTTATTTCTAAAAGTTCAACTTCTGACATAAATTTTAATTGGTCTAGCTGACAATTTTTTATTATCTCTCTTATTACGGAATTTTCTTTTATCTTAAAAAATGGCAAACCTTGAGCTTTATAAACTTCTTTAATAATTGCCTTTAAAAGGGGCAGTGGAGAAAAACCATAACAGTCAATTAAAACTCTTTCACCTTTTTTTATGCTACATGAGTAATTTACTAAAATTTCAGCAAGCTTTATTATTCTTAAATCCATTCCAATTTTTCTCCTTTCAAGTTTTTATTAATTCAATTGATTCAATTAATTCAATTAATAATTAATTCTTATTACCAATTTCTTATTGCCAATTTATAAATATTATAAATTGCTCTTGGCAGACATTATTAATAAAAAATTGTTTAAAAATTTATATTTGTTAATATAAATTTAAATTAAGTTATATAAAAATATTTATGATTAGATTATAAGTTTTGATAAAATTTTATTCAAATTTTATTGTTCAAATTTTAAGAAGATTAAAAGTTTTTTAAATAAAAAGCTTTGTTAAAAAACGCCCTATTAAATAAAAAACCTATTTAATAAACTTGATTTTAATTGATATAATAAATAATAAATAATAGATAAAAAGATAAAATATCATATGTTAATAGTAAATATAAGCTTAAATTTGGTTTACTTTTTTAATAAAATTAAATAAATTGATTGAATGAGTTAGATTATCTTTTAACATAATTTAATTTAATAAAGGGGGAGGTGTTAAAATGGTGCAAGAAAATAATAAAACTAAAATAACATATTATGGACATGCAATGTTTGAAATTGAGTCAGGTAGTGGTGTTAAAATAGTTACAGACCCATATAATGAAAAAATAAAAAGTATTTTACCTGAAGTATATGCAGATATAGTTTTAGTTTCACACGACCATTTTGATCACAATAATGTTTCTATAGTTAAAGGAAACCCAAAAATTGTGAAAAATACTGGCACCGCAAATGTTGTAAATATAAAAGACATTGAAATTGAAACAGTAGAATCATTTCATGACCCTAAGGGTGGAGCGCTCAGAGGAAAAAATAATATTTATAAATTTTTAGTTGATAAAATTTTATTTGTTCATTTAGGAGACCTCGGACATACATTAGAAAATTGGCAATTAGCAAAGTTAAAAAATATTGATGTTTTAATGATTCCGGTAGGAGGGACCTATACAATAAATTTTTTAGAAGCTTATGATTTGATAAAAAAAATATCTCCAAAAATTGCAATACCAATGCATTATAAAGAGCCTGATTCTAAGCTGGATGTAGATACAGTTGAAATGTTTCTTTCAAGATGTCCTGATTTTAAAAAAGTTGGCCATAGCATTTATGTAGACAAAGATGAAATAAATAAAATTTTAAAAACAGAAATATGGGTTTTTGATTCTAAATAGTTTTTATGCTCATTTATGTCAATTTTTCCCATTTCTTTTCAAAATAAGGATAAAAAAATAAAATTAAAAATACAATAAAGGCAAAAGCTAGTTCAAAATTAATTAGCCTAATTATACCTATTTTATCGGCTGCTTTGCCTAAAAATATCATTGTTATTCCTGCAAAACCAGGGCTAAGTCCAAGAATTAAAGAAGATGCAAAACTCATATTTTTAGGAAGAAGGTCTTGTGTAATCCGAATACAAACGGGCTGTATAGAAATTATAAAAAACCCTCCTAAGATAAATAAAACAATAGTTAATATTATTTGCTGGGTTCTAAAAGCAAAATAAAAAAGAGGAATAGATAACAACAAGCATATCTGTATAATGTAATTACCTTTTTTAAATCTATCAAAAATAAATCCGCTAACAATTCCGCCTGATGCCCCAAAGGTTATAAATAAAAATAAAATAAATCCAGTTATTATTTGAGAAAAGCCCTTATTTGTGAAATATAAAGGCATATATGTAGACATTGTTGTCCATATTATATATAAAGAATAAATAGATAGCATTATAAGGCATAAAAGTGGAATTTTTTGTTTTTTTATATTTTTTAATTTAACGAATAAATTTTCTTCATTTTTAATAATTTTATTAGAATTATTATTAAAATAATTATTGTTATAAGTATTGTTATAAGTATTACTATAAGTATTTTTAATATTAATTGAATTATTTGAATTACTTTTAAAGTTTGTTTTATTATTAATTGTCGGTGCATATTTTAATAAAACTGCTACAATTATAATTCCTGGTATCATGGCAAATGGTGTAAAATTTATGTTTATTTTTTGAGCAATAGAAATTATTAATAAGACCCCACAAGCACTACCAAAATTGCCACCAAAATTTATAATTGAGCTCCCCATGCCTTTGTTTTTGCCCCCAAAGTGTCCGGCAATTGCTGCACTTGCAGGATGGTATGCCGCAACACCTAAGTTGCCAAAAAATAAAAAGATTAAAAGGATATAATAATTTGGGATTACACCAATTAAGCTTAAAAACACAGATGTAACAAGCGGCCCTGTTATTAAGAAGTATTTTAAGCCTTTTTTATCTGAAAAATATCCAAAAATAGGTGAAAATAAACTGTTTGCAATAACACTAGTTGAAGTTAGAAGAGCCACCTTAAATAAAGAAAGCCCAAATTTTAATGTTATTAAAGGTATTAAACCAATTATAAAATTTTGATAAATATCAGTTATAAAATGACTAATAGCTGATAAAAATATTTGGATATTATTAAACTTATTGCTGTGGATGCTACTTAAATTTTCTATATTATTCATATTCTCGTATTATTAATAATTTTTAAATAATTTTATTAGTTTTTACTTAATAATTGACTAAGATTTTAAAAATTTAAAAAATTTTGTGTTTAATGAATTTAATTTTTTTATACAATAAGGAATTATTCATCATAAACTAATTAACTTAAAGTTTAAAAGTTAGATTTTACTATTATATTTGAAATTTAAAAATATTTTGTAAATATTTTTTTAACAGTAGTATAATTTTAACAAATTTTTATATTTATAAATTTTTAATTAAAATTGCTTTTAATAATATTTATTGCTTTTAATATTTGTGTAATATTTATGTAATATTTGTGTAAACTTTAAAAAAATAAAAAGTATTTAAATTAAAAAGTTTTTTAAAAATTAAAGTTTTATTAAGGTGCAGCGCTTATGAAAATAGGAGTAATGCTTAGACATTTAAACGAAAAAGGGGGAATAGTTGTTTATACTAAAAATGTTTTAGAAAATCTTTTAGAAATAGACAAAGAAAATGAGTATATTTTTATATATAATTCACCTTTGCTTGTTGGCTCGTATTCAGGTTATAAAAATGTAAAAGAAATAGTTATTAATGTAAAAAATAAGTTTTTATGGGATCAATATTATGTACCAAAATTTGTTAAAAATGAAAAAATAGATATTATTTTTGACCCAAAACTATCAGTTCCTTTATTTGCTCCTGCAGTTAGGATATTTACAATGCATGGTCTTGAACAATTTGCTTTACCTGGTCTTTTTAAATTACTGGATAATATTTACTTTCATATAATGATGCCTTTATATTGCAGGCGGGCTCACTCTATTATAGTAATGACAAATACTGGAAAAAAAGATTTACAAAAATATCTAAAAGTGAATAGTGAAAAAATTGAAGTAATTTATGAATCTTTTCATGAAAGGTTTAGAGTAATAAATGATAAAGATCGCTTAAATGAAATAAAAAACAAGTATAAACTTCCACAAGACTATCTACTCTTTGTTGGCGGCTTAACACCTCTTAAAAATTTTTCCAATATTTTAAGGGCGTTTAACATTATTAGACTAAAAATTCCAATAAAGCTTGTTGTAGTGGGCTTTAAAAGATGGAAGTATACCCGTGATGTTGAACTTATTAAAAGATTAAGGCTTGATGATGAAATTATAACTTTAGGATTTATTGCTTCTGCTATTTTAGCATCAATTACGACACTTTTATTAATAATTTTATTTAAGCTTAGAATATGGCGATTTTTATGGATAGCGATAGCTGTGTTTTTAGGATTTACTATAATAATTTTTATTTCCTTAAATGAATTTATAATAAAGAAAATAGAAAAAAGTAAAAGACTATCTAAAAATTTTATTCTTGTCAGATTTCAAAAATTCTACAAGTCTTATTCACAATACAAAAACCATAAATTAGTGCTGGCTGTTTTTTTAATTTTATCTATAATAGAACAATTCGCACCAGCAATAGGAAATTATTTGGCATCTCTTGCTTTAAATATAAATGTGCCTTTTATATATTTTTTACTTATAATGCCGTTAATTCAACTTATTTCAAGAATTCCTGTTTCTTTTGAAGGATTTGGCGTAAGTGAAGGGCTTCTTGTTTACTTTTTTGCTTTATTTGGCTTTTCAAAAACGGGGGCTTTTTCAATTGGACTTCTTGGCCATATTGCAATAATTTTGGCAGCACTTCCTGCATTATTTTTTTACTTCAAAGATATAAAAACCTCTTTTCAAAAAAATAAAGCTTAAACTTAAATAAAGTAATTATTTAAAGTAAATCAAGAATAAGGCAAATCAAGAACTTGAGGTAAAAAATCTTATCAAAATATAAATTAAAAATATAATAATTATTAATATTATATAAGATGCCAATACCCAAATATATTTTTTATTTTTAGATGAAAAGGCTGTTATTCTTAAAATTTCTATAATTATTACACCAATAATAAACAAGAAAATGAAAGTAAAAGACTTGTTTACATAAAGCTTATTAAAAAATTCTTCAAAAGGATGTTTTTTATAAAAAGGCTTTTCTTTAATTTTTTCAAAATAGCCTTTTTCAATTCTAAAAACATTATTTTTTGGGTTTTCTAAAAATCCTCCAACATTGATTCTTGAATGATCATAATTTTCATTAATTTTTAAGTCAAAATCAATGTAAGTGTAGTTTTGTAAAGTAAAGCTTATGCCATCACTGAAGTCTTCTTTATTTAAATATGAGCTAAATTTTATTTTGTTATAATAGTTATTTTCAAAATTAGTGGTATTTTTATCAGCATCATCATTATTATCATTCTCAGCATTACTATTGTTAGAATTAATTGTTTTTGTAAATGAAATTATGTCATTTTCTTCCCAATTTTTTAATTTATAATCAGTTATTTTCCCGTCAGTTAAAATTACTCCTTCAAAATTATTGTCTTTGCGGTCTGCGCTCCATTCAATAAATATTTTATTTTCATCACTCCAGATATAATAGCCAAAGCTTGCTCCTGGTATGTATAAAACTCTGCTACAGCCCGATATTAAAAGCAGCGCTGAACTGCATAACAATATTGTTATTAGAATTATTAGAAATATAATAAATAATTTTTTTCTTTTAAACATGTCCATTATTTAAATATGCTCATTATTTAATATACCC
>CAYLWJ010000092.1:0-2227 GCA_964387355.1 uncultured Actinomycetota bacterium
TGTAAGAAGAAAATTTTTAAGGTCCTTCTCTCCCTTTGAGGCAGATGCAATTCATTTACATACACTAATTCATAGAAGAGTAATAAAATTAACTCTTGGTAATAAAATTCCTAAATTTTTACTTAACTCATTTACTTCACCCTATTTATGGTTTATGCAAATTCTTGGTACAATTCCTGCAGTACTTTTCTGGAAAAAAACTTATATTTTGATGATTTTTAGCTTAGCTTTTATTGTCTTTTATACATGGCTTTACTTTAGAATAATCCGCTTTAAAACTCCGTATTTTATGCAAGTTCCTGTTAGAGTTATTGAGAGATCTAAGGATTAAGTTTATCTAAGATTTTAATTAAATTACCTAACTGCACTGCTCATTCCTGGGGGGAAGTCAGATAGTTGCTCTATTTTCTCCCAGTTGTCTTGAAACCATTCAACATTTGTCTTAAAACCCTCCTCAAATTCAACAATTGGTTTATATCCGATTAATGACTGTGCTTTTTCTATCGATGCGAGTAATCTTGGTTTTGTATCCCACTTTCTTCTTTGCTTAAAAACTAATCCAGCTTTATTACCTGTCACTTTCAAAACAAGGTTAGCTACATCTTTTATAGATACTTCTCTTCCTGCAGCTAAATTAAAATTTTCACCTATTGCAGTTTCATAATATCCAGCTTTTATAAGACCTTGAACGAGGTCTAATACATAGGTAAAATCTCTTGTTTCTTCTCCTGTGCCTGTAATAGGCAGAGGTTTACCTTTTATTGACCAGTATATAAAATTTGGAATCACATTACGGTATTGGCCGGGGACTTCTCCCGGACCATAAGAATTAAAAAATCTACAATTTACTATCGGTAACTCATAATGATGGTAATAAAAATTACAATACATCTCACCTGTCATTTTGTTAATTTGATATGGTGTTGTCAATTTCATAGAGATAAAATCTTCTTTTAAAGGCAATTTAGGATAGGAACCATAAATAGCACATCCACTGGAGGCATAAATAAATCTTTCTACCTTTGCCAGCCTTGAGTATTCTAATACTTTAATATGACCTATAACATCAACTTCAGCTGATGTTTCTGGATAATCTACAGAATTTTGATTTGCAAAGAATGCAGCAAGATGGAAGACTATTTGTGGTTCTTCCCTGAATACTCTTTTTAAATCTACATCATTTCGAACATCTCCCAATACAAACATTATATTTGGTAAGGGAGTTACATTAAAGGAGTCAGGATATTTTATTGCTGATAAATTATCTAATACTATGATTTTGCCCTGACTTCCGACTAATTTCGATAATGCAATAATTAAATTACTGCCTATAGCACCTGCTCCACCTGTAACTAAAATGTTTTTAGCTTGATAATAATCAATAAGTTTTTTTTCAAGCTCTATCTTTCCAAGATAATCATCTACAAGTTTTACCCTTTTTTCATAAGGATTCATATTTAAACCTCCTTTCTTAGGTTTAGTAATATGTCTACAATTCTCTTAGATGCTTTTCCATCCCCATAAGGATTAATTGCCTTAGCCATTTTATCATATTCTTCTTTATCATAAAGTAATTTTTCGGTCTCCTCTATTATTTTATCCTCATATGGTCCAACTAATTTAGCAGTTCCAGCTTCTATTCCTTCTGGTCTTTCCGTTTCAGTTCTAAGAACAAGCACAGGTTTACCAAGAGAAGGAGCCTCCTCCTGAATTCCGCCTGAATCTGTTAGTATCAAATATGACAAATTTATAAGATGTACTAAAACATCATATTCCACAGGTTCTATTAATAGTACCCTGTCAATGCCTTTTAATATGCTATAAACTGGCTCTCTGACATTGGGATTATAATGAACAGGGTAAATAATAGTAACTTCTTTATTCCTTTCTACTATTTTTTTAATTCCTTGACAAATACTCAAAAATCTTTCTCCAAAATTTTCTCTCCTGTGTGCAGTAACTAAAATTATTTTACTATTCTTCGAAATTTTATTTTTTAATTGATTCACATAATCAGGAACAGGCTTTTTAAGAATATAAAAAAGAGCATCAATTACTGTATTACCTGTAAGATAAATATTTTCTTCATTTATTCCTTCTTTTAATAAATTTTCCCTTGCTTTCAATGTTGGAGCGAAATGGTATTTTGTAATTAATGATACAACTCTTCTATTAAACTCTTCTGGAAATGGAGATTTTATGTTAAATGACCTTAGACCAGCCTCAA
>CAYLWJ010000093.1:0-6020 GCA_964387355.1 uncultured Actinomycetota bacterium
ATAATACACCATCTAAATCCATCAATTATGCCAACCATGGGATTAATAGAATATAACAGTTTCCATTTTTGCGGAACAATATCACTTGAAAACCCAACTGGGGAGATATATAACCCAAGTGAAACTATAAAAGGCACTATATGTCTAAAATCCCTATACTTTACATTTAAAGCTGATAAAATAAGCCCCAGCCCAAAAGACAACAAAAAGGTTAATAATAAAAATAGTGGAACAAAAATTATCTTCCAGCTAGGCACGAACCTATACCAAACCATTATAAGACCTAAAATTATAAAAGAAATAAAAAAGTCAATAAATGCTACTATTATTGAGCTTGCTGGAAGTATCATTCTTGGAAAATAAACCTTAGATACCATCCCTGCATTTGTTACTAAACTTTCACTTGACTGTGTTAAAGAATTTGCAAATAATTGCCATGGAAGCATTGCTGTATAAACAAGTATTGCATAAGGAATATTTCCAGAAGGAAGTTTTGCAATTTTTCCAAATATAATTGTAAAAACCACCATTGTAAGAACTGGACGGATTACTGACCAAGCAATACCTAAGACAGTCTGTTTATATCTAGAAATTATATCTCTCCAAGCTAAAAAATAAAAAAGTTCCCTATATTTCCAAAGATCGTAAAAGTATTGTTTTCCAGTTTTGCCTGCTTCAATTATTAATATATTATTATTGCTTGACATTTTAGTCTGATATAATTTTTTATTTATTTATAAAACGTAGTTTATTATACTAATGAATGTTTCTTTGTCAATAAAAGTATTTTTATTTAATTTTAATAATTTTTATAATCTGCTATATTTATATAAACTTTAAGAAATTTAAAAAAACAATTTAACTTTGGAATTTTTTATTAAGAATAAAATAAATAAAACAAAAATAATTGTTTTTTTAGGAACAAGACCTGAGGGAATTAAGCTTGCCCCTGTTATTAAATTATTAGAAAAAAACGATAAGGTTAACTTGAGTATCTGTTCAACAGGACAGCATAAAGAGATGCTGGATCAGGTTTTAAGTTTTTTTAATATAAAACCTGATATTATTCTTGGATTAATGGTTAAAAACCAATCCTTATGCAGGCTTTCTTATAAAATATTAAAACAAACTGATTTTATTTTAGAAAAGCATTCTCCTGATTATATTATAGTTCAAGGTGATACAACAACTGCTTTTTTAACTGCTCTTTCAGCATATTATAAAAAAATAAAAATATGTCATGTTGAAGCAGGACTGAGAACCTATGATAAATATAGTCCGTTTCCTGAAGAAATAAACAGGCAATTTATCAGCCGTATTGCAGATTTTAATTTTGTTCCAACCGAAACTGCAAAAAAGAATTTAATAAATGAGGGCATTTTGGAAAATACTATTTTTCATACAGGCAACACTATTGTTGATGCAATGATGCTTGCTCTTAAAATTGTTGAAAGTAAAAATAATGAAATTAAAAATAAAAGTGTTTTTAAAGGGGTTTTAAAAGATAAAAAAATAATATTGGTTACAATGCATAGAAGAGAATCTTTTGGCAGTGATATTAAAAATGTTTGCTTGGCGTTAAAAGATATTGCATGCAATAATAAAAATATTCAAATAATATATCCTGTTCATTTAAATCCAAATGTTAGAAAACCTGTTTATGATATTTTATCCAATGAAAAAAATATTTTATTAATGGAACCCTTATGCTATGAAGATTTTATTTGGCTAATGAATTTGTCTTACATTATTGTTACGGATTCGGGTGGTATTCAGGAAGAGGCACCAACATTGAAAAAACCTGTATTAGTTATAAGGAAAAAAACAGAAAGATTGGAATCATTAAATTTAGGTATCTCTAAATTAATAGGGACAGATAAAGATAAAATAATAGAAGAAGTGCAAAATTTATTAGATAACAAAATTGAGTATAGTAAAATGATTCCAAAAAGCAATCCACATGGTGATGGAAGAGCCTCTGAAAGAATTTTAAAGATAATATTAAATGACTTTTTAAATAAAGATGGCAAAAAAAATCTTAATTTTAGCAGCTAATTACTGGACTTCACCTTTTCAAGTAGGTAGCCATCATTATGCTAAAGTATTTTCTAAGAATGGCTGGGAAGTTTTTTTTATGTCTGAACCAATAACACCTTTTCATTTTTTATCAAAAGATATATCAAGTGTTAGAGATAGATGGGATATTTATACAGGAAAAATTAAAATTAGTAATTATAATATTAAGACTTACCTTCCTTTTTCGCTTTTTAGCCCAAATGAAAAATTTTTTTTTAATACTGAATTTGTTGCTAATCTTTGGCAAAAATTTACATTTCCTAATGTTTTAAATGTGTTAAGAAAAAATAATTTTTTAAATGTTGATGTGATTTGGTTTGATTCCATAATATTTAGTTTTTTAATTGATATTGTTAGTTATAAAAAATCTATTTTTAGAATTGCAGATAGATTTGACGCTTTTAAAAAAATAAATACTAATATAAAAAAACAAGAAAATAAATTAAAAAAACAAATAGATTTTATTATTTATACTGCAAAGACACTGGAAGATTATATCGGAAATTATAAATACAAATCCTTTTATATCCCAAACGGAGTAGATTTTGATTTTTTTAATAATTCTAGCAGTGATATACCATACGATCTTTTTTCTATTCCAAAACCCAGGGCAATTTATGTTGGTGCAATAGATGAGTGGTTTGATACAGATTTTTTAATAAGTGTTGCAAAAAAATCAAAAGATTTTTCTTTTATAATTATTGGACAGCCAAAAATAGACTTAACTGCTTTTGAAAGTGTTAAAAATATTTATTTTTTAGGCAGAAAAAATTATAGTCTTATACCTTCATATTTAAAAAATTGTGATGTTGGAATAATTACTTTTAAAAAAAATCATCCTGTTGTAAAATCTGTTAACCCTGTAAAGCTTTATGAATATATGGCATGCGGTCTTCCAGTTGTTTCAATTAAATGGGATGAACTTGAAGTTATGAATAGTCCTGCTGTTTTAGTTGACAATGAAGATGATTTCATAAAAAATTTATACTATTTGGTTGAAAAAAAGGATGAAAATAAATATATTAGTTTTGCAAAGAAAAATACTTGGGATAAAAGATATGGTAAAATATTAGAAATTTTAAACCTAAAATCTTAGATTTAATTTTGGAGGGAAAATGATTGATTTAAGCAAAAAGAAAGTTATAGTAACTGGCGGTACAGGTTTTTTAGGTAAATTTGTTGTAAAAAAGCTTAAAGAAAAAGGATGTGACAATATATTTATTCCAATTTTTGAGGAGTATGATTTAAGGGATATCAATCATATAAGAAGAATGTATAAAGATTTTAATGCTGATATAGTAATACACTTGGCTGCTGTTGTGGGTGGTATTGGGGCAAATAGAGAAAACCCTGGAAGTTTTTTTTATGATAATTTAATTATGGGAATACAGTTGATGGAAGAGGCAAGGCTAAATAGTATTGAAAAATTTGTTGCAATAGGGACAATTTGTGCATATCCAAAATATACTCCTGTTCCTTTTAAAGAGGAGGATTTATGGAATGGATATCCGGAAGAGACAAACGCGCCATATGGACTTGCAAAAAAAATGCTTTTAGTTCAAGCACAAGCTTACAGGCAGCAATACAATTTTAATGCAATATATTTGCTTCCAGTAAACTTATATGGACCGGGAGATAATTTTAACCCAAAATCTTCTCATGTTATACCAGCCCTTATTAAAAAATTTTATGAAGCTAAAATAAAAAATGAGCCAAATGTAGTTGTTTGGGGAACAGGTAAAGCAACAAGGGAATTTCTATATGTGGAAGATTGTGCTGATGCCATAGTACTTGCTACAGAGATATATAACAAACCTGAACCTGTGAATATAGGTGCAGGTTTTGAAATATCCATAAAAGATTTGGCTTTAAAGATTAAAGATATTATTGGATATGGTGGAGAAATAGTTTGGGACACCACTAAACCTGATGGTCAGCCTAGAAGGTGTTTAGATACCACCAGAGCAAAAGAAGAATTTGGCTTTGTTGCAAAGACTAGTTTTAATGATGGTCTTAAGAAAACAATAGATTGGTATATAAATAACTTAGCTTAATTTTATTCAAAAAAGATTTTAAAGAATTTTTATTTAATTTTAATAAGATGAATATAGCAATAGACTGCACAATTATTGGTGATGAGATAACAGGAACTGGTTTTTATATTATTAATTTAATAAATGGATTAGCAAAGGTAAGCAATGTTGATGAAAATCAGAATAAACGCATTAAATATTTTCTATTTGGCAGTGAAAAACATTTAAAAAAATTTTTAAAAATAAATAAAGAAAATTTTACTGTAATAAATAAAAACTTTAAAAACAGGATACTTCGGGTACTTTGGCAATATTTATTTTTTCCTTTTGAGCTAAAAAAATATAAAATAGATATTCTTCACAGTCCAAATTATATCACACCTTTATACAAGTTAAAATTTAAAGTTGTTTTAACAATTCATGATTTAACATTTTTAATTTTCCCAGATAAATATCCAATAGTAAAAAGGTTTTTATTTGGCAAAATGATAAAACTTTATGCTAAAAAAGCTGATGTTATTATTGCTGTTTCAGAAAATACAAAAAAAGATATATTAAAATATTTAAAAGTAAAAGAAGATAAAATTTTTGTAACTTATGAAAGTTATCCTGAATATTACAATGAGTTTATAGATTTAACAGAAACCTTATGTGTCCTAAAGAAATATGGAATAAATAAAAGATATATTTTGTTTGTTGGTATGCTTGAGCCAAGAAAAAATATAACTGTTTTGCTTAAAGCTTTTTTAAAACTTGATAAAGAAATTGACGCTGATTTAGTAATAGTTGGTAAAAAAGGCTGGTATTTTATAGAAATTCAAGAATTTTTAGATAGCATATCTTTAACAAAATTAAAGAATAATATTATTTTTACAGGTTATGTTAAAGAGGATGATTTAAAATATTTTTACAGGGGAGCTTTTTTGTTTGTTTACCCTTCGATTTATGAAGGTTTTGGACTTCCTCCATTACAAGCTATGGCATGTGGTGTCCCTGTTATTACTTCTGATATTTCATCAATTCCAGAAGTTGTTGGAGAGGCTGCAATTAAAATAGACCCGAATAATTATTTGGAGTTAGCAGAAAAAATAAAGGAAGTTTTTTTTAATCAAAAGCTTAGGGAAAATTTAATAAAGGAAGGCATACAAAGGGCAAAAAAATTTAGTATGGAAAAAATTGGGGAAAATGCTCTTAGGCTTTATAGAAGTATTTAATTTTTAACTTTTTAAAGTATAAAATGAAAAAAATTTTTTTTATTAAAGAAAGATATAATTTAAACCTCTTAAAAAATATACTAATATTTTTGATATTTTTTTTACTATTTTTTTTTTACACCAGACAGATAAATTATACTAATTTGCAGATAAAATTATTTGCATATATCTCAATCTTAATTGTTTATATTATTACTATTTACAAACCTAAGGCAGGTCTTTTAATTTTTATTTTTATAACACCTCTATTTAATTCATTTACAACGATTTTAAAAATACACCCAATTGATTTTCCTGTTTTAATTTTTATAGGGTTTTTTTTGGGCTTTCTTATAAATTTTTTTAATAATATTTTTGAAAATAAGGTTAGATATATTAACAATAATTATTATTTGGAAATTGATATAATTAATGTTTTTATAATTTTTTCAATTATATTTATAATTTCATTTATTATTGTTATATTAAGGTATGCAAATTTTTTTCCTTTTATAACTAACAATTTTCATGATTTAATTGTAAATTCTAACAATATAACCTCAAGCAGTGCTATTAGATGGGTTTTTAAATATTTTATTAATTATATAATTGGTTTTCTTTTATTTTTTTCAATCTTTAATATATTAAAAAAAATGCAGGACGTTATTCATGTTGTTATGGTAGTTTTGATTTCTGCAATTTTATCTTCTTTTTATGC
>CAYLWJ010000094.1:0-9768 GCA_964387355.1 uncultured Actinomycetota bacterium
AGCAGAAGAAATATCCAAAAACATTGAATCAGTTGCATCAGTAACAAAACAGGTAGCTTCTGGTGCAAAACAAGCTTCTGTTGCTGCACAACAACTAGACAGACTTGCAAAAGAGCTATCAGAGGTTGTTGCTAAGTTGTAGATATAATAATAACTATTAAATGTTGCTATTAAGCTTTTAATAAACATGAGGTTTTTTTAAATGAAAGCCAAAGAAATTTTGACAACCTATACTAATTATAATTATAGTTAATATAGTTAATAAAAGACCTAAGTATACGACAGTTAATTAAAATTCTTATGCAAATTAAATAAGCAGGGTAATTGTCATAGAATAAAAAATAAATTTGCAAAAATAGCTATTTTTTGCTACAAGTTATATTGGCTGATGCTATTATTTTTAGAAAATGTCAATAAATATTAAACAAATAAGCCATTAATAGGACTTTATGCAATAAATAAAGATGCGGGAAAAACTGTTTTTGGTTCATATATTTGTCGTCTTATAAGTGGAATGAAAAAATATAAATTAAATCTAAAAATGAATCTAAAAATTAATTTCCTAACCTGCTTAAAACTTCTTTTGTAATACACTCAACAAGCTTTTTAATATATTCTTCATTATTCCCGCAGCTGCACTGCGGTCTTTCACAAGTAAAACAGCCCTCATGTTCAGTTGCATCAGGCTCTTTTGGACTTGAATTTAAATTATTATTTAATTCATTTTGGCTCATAAAAACCACTTTTTATATTTTTTTAATTATTAAAATTTTATTAAACAAATTTACTACCAATCAACAAATCTGTTAACGATATATATTGTTATATATAATTATTATTATTGTTATTATTATTATTTTTATTATCACCCTATCTTATACTATCAATTAACCATAGACATTATTATAATTTTTAAATATATACTATAAAATGATTAATTTAAATTATAGCATAATGCTAAATTAAAAAAAACTAAGACAAAATAAATAAAAAAATTAAGGCAAGTAATCTAAAGGATTTACCTGTATATTGTCTTTAATAACTTCATAGTGTAGATGAGGACCGGTTGAATAACCAGTGTTTCCCATTTTTCCAATAAGCTGACCCTTTTGAACCTCATCTCCAACGTTAACAAGAATCTTACTTAAATGTGCATATACAGTAATAAATCCAAAACCATGATGTATTATAATTTCATTTCCAAAACCTTTATTTCTACCGGCAAAAATAACAACCCCTGCTGCTGTAGAGTTAACATCTGTTCCCACTTTATCTGCAATATCAACACCACCATGTCTATGACCTTTTCCCCTATATTCATTAAAGAACCCTGAAATAACTCCTTTAGTTGGCCAAATTGAAGGTGTATGCTCAACCTGATAAATGTGGTCTTCCATGTGTTTTTTGTCTTCAGAGAGCTTTAAAGAAATATCAGGAGCTTTTGCTATTAAATCATCCAATATTTGATTAATGTTGTTTAAATCTTCAGAGTCAGTAAAATCATAGTAAAATATTTCCCCAGTATCATTTGCATAATCAATGTCTGCATTTAAATCAGTGTTATATATTGCAACAGAGTTATCATAGCCCCCTTTACCAGTGATACTTCTAACCATTTTATCTAAATCCTCAACTTGAGAAAGATAATCTTCAAGCATTTTTGCTTTAACTTTAATTTCTTCAGTTTTAAGCTCAAGGTTAGCAATTTCTATTTCTTTATAATTTATCTTTTCTTTTAGTCTGTCAAGCTCAGCAATCTTATTATTTAACTGATCTTTCATGATAAATAGATTAGAGACCAAAACAGCTACAACAATTATAAACAAACCAAGTGTAATAAATATAACACGTAACCAATTATAATTGATTTGGAATTTCCGAATCTTTGTATTAGCATTAGATAAAACAAGTATTGTAAAGTGATTATCTTTCTTATGTAAATTCATTTATTATTCAAGTCATTAACAATTGTAAAGTTCATTATACTTAAAAAAAAAATAAAAATCAAACAATTAAAAAATTAAGCTATCATCTAAAATTTCTATATCTATAAATTTCTTTTCATGTTATAACATCATATCGCTATATTAGCAATATTTAAAATAATATTTTTTAAGCAAAACTATTATAAATTATTTAATAACCATGAATCCTATATCTATAAAAACTATAAATCTACTATAAATAGTACTATTTATAATACTATTATCTATACTAATTATTTATACTAATATTTATCTTTTATTTATCTTTTATTAAGATCCCTGATATAGTTGAATCAGGTGGGATAGTGCCTATTTCATTAAAGGTTTGAGTTCTTTTTAAATGAGTTACTAGCTTGATTCTATCTGCTCTATGGAGAGCCACATAATATTCAATTGGAACATTATTTTTTAAATAGTTAATACTTTCAATTAAAATAAGGGGAGAACCTTTTTTTATATTTAATAATCTTGCCTCTTCTTCCTTTGCAAGAGTAGCTTCAATAAACCTCTTTCCAGTATCAATTTTTAAGTTATATTTACCTTCTAAAAAACTATAAAGAGATTTTGATGACAAATCTTCATTAACTAGTTCTGGACAAAACTTAAAAGGAAGATATGTCCTGTCATATACAATAGGTTCATCATTAATTTTCCTAACTCTTACAATAGTTATCACTTCTTCATCCATATCCAAACCAAGATTTTCAGCAACTTTTTTTGAAGGTTTAATTTTCTCTTGAACTAGAACATCATTTTTTACTTTATACCCCCTAGAAGTCATGTCTTCAAAAAAGCCTCTCAAGCTTTGTACCAAATTTTCACTAATCTTTGGTTCTGCTATAAAAGTACCCTTGGCTTTCTTTTTTATAAGATATCCCTCATTTACTAATTCTTGATATGCTTGACGAATAACAGTTCTGCTTATATCAAACATTTCACAAACTTTTATTTCAGGCAAAACCTGCTGACCTGGCACCCACCTGCCAGATTCGATTTCTTTTATAATATATTGTTTTAACTGGTAATAATAAGGAATCCTACTGTCTTTATCGATAGCAAAACTCGTATTTAATTTTACAAAATTCTTCATTTACCAAATCCCTATAATTTCTAACTCCCTATAATTTCTAAATTCCTGTAATTTCTAAACCAAAAACCTTGCTAATAATATTATCAATATCTATAAATCTTTTTCCCTTTATAACACAATTATGATGTGAATAAAAGGCATTCATTAATTTATAGCCATTAGAAACTTTAACAAGAGCTCCATTTCTACAGTCAGAACCTGGATACTGAACATATCCTTTTAAGGAACCCTCTACTGCCATTAGCTTTTTAAGAGTAGGGTCAAGTTTGGCAATAACAATATCTCCTTCTTCAAATCTAGCATCAATAGCAGTAGCATTATCATTTACAATCTCAAGAACCTTAGGCTTTAAAACCCAGCTTGAGGCAAATGATTGTGGAACTACACCAAAATAACCGCAGTGTACAATTAGCATATGGTTTTCAGGTTCTTCAACTTGTGGAAATTTGTCTATTTTCTCGTGTTTTAATGCTGAAGAGCCCATTAAAAAAGGATACACATTGCTCATCATTACTGGAACATTTAAAGATTTATTTATAATATAATTAGTCAATAATGAGAGCGTATCTGCTTCACATGCCCATAGAATTTTTTTCTCTTCATATAATAAGTTCCAGGCAAGGCAAGGAGTAGAATCAGAATAAAAAGATTCATTTAAGCAATTTACACCAATTCCAATAACATTTGAGTGGTTTTCTAATTCATCTTTTAAAACCATGTAAAATCTTATTGCACTTTTCAAAGCAGACTCTGAAACACTATTTGTTTTTATATCAAAACTTTTTAGAACTTTTTCAACTTGGCTTTCAGGCAAACTTTTAGCTTTTTGTCCAAGACTTTTAAAACTTTCTATAATTAAATTTAAACCAAATCTTTCTTTTAGTAATTTTATATATCTATCCTGCCACCAATAAAATCTTCTAAAAATTTCACCTTGCATACCGCCAGCACCTGGATTATCCTGAAAAACTAAAAAATTAGCATTAATAAGACTTTTTTTAACAGCTAAACTTTTGCATATTTTTTTCGTATAGTCTAAATCATACGGTGCAAAAGGCCTAATACCTTCAGCCTGCATGAAACTTACAATTTCCCAGTCCCACATATTAACAGTCCCAAAATCTGAAGTAGCTACTATAATTGGTACTTTTATTTTCTTAATATAATTTATCTGCTCAAATGCATCTCCAATCAACTGTGGAAATATTACTGCATCAATTTTTGCTTCCAGGTTTTTATTGTATGATAAAATAGATACAGGTTCTATTATTTCTGCAACGTCACAAAGCAAATCCTTAAGATTACCAAGTTGCTTGTCAAACTCCTGGTCCTTGCCTGACTTAAAATATAATGGAGCAAGCTTTACTTTCATTTTAAATTAAGTCCTTTTCTCTTAAATTTTCTAAATTAATATTATTAATTAAATTACTAATTAGTTCATGCTGAATAATTCAGCACAAAATATATCAAATTATGGAAAAAATTAATACAATTAAATATAAATGGCCTGCAAAATATGGTAAAATTCCTTTAAAACTACTACATTTAAAAGGAGGTTACCATATGTTTACAGGCCTTAAAAAACAGTTAGAGCAACAGGGTAGCCTAATTAATGATATTTTACCTCAAGATAACGAACTTGTAAAATTAAAAAAGGTACTTAACTGGAAAGATATTAATAAAGTATACAAAGAGTGCTTTCCATCCAATAAAGCTAGGAGCTCTAAAAAGACTGATATTGCACTTGGACTGCTTATTTTAAAACATCTCTACAGAAAATCAGGCGTAAACCTCGTAAGAGACCTTCACTTAAATACATCATTTATGTATTTTTGCAGTCTTTCATATGATGAGATAGCTACTGCAAATAAAAAAGGCACTAAAGTTATTGAACCTTCTACTCTTACTAAAATAAGAAAAAGGCTTGGGCCAGAAAGATTAGAGAAAATAAATTCGCTTATAACAGCAGACCTTATATCCAAAAAGATAATAGATGGTAGCTATCTTTTTACAGACACAACATGCCTAGAAAAAAACATAGCTTATCCAACTGATATATCACTTTTATCAAGAGTAATAAGAAAAGCAAATGCAGTTATTCAAAATGTAAAATACAAAAAACACATCATAGCAACCAAAGCAGTAGCTACAGCAAAAAAGATATCAAAGATATACAAAAGCTTCTCTAAAAAGACAGCCAGTCTTCTTAAGAAAACAACTCAAAAGCTACTTACACTTTCAAAAAAAGAAATTAAAAATGCAGAGATAGCCGTAAATAATATGGCAGATACAATATCAGAGCTAACTAGACAAAGATTTAAAAAACTTAAGACTACAGGAAAAGAAATAATATCCCAGATAGAGGCAAAACTTGAAGGAAATAAAGTGTTAAAGAAAATACTATCATATCATGAAGAAGATGCAGCAGCTCTTCCTAAGTCAAGGCTGGGGAAAGCTTTTTGCACCTTTGGTCCAAAACTTTCACTTTCTGTTACTAAAATGGTTACATTACAGATTATAGTCTATATAATAAAAATATAGCTGATATTGATACCCTTGGCAAAGTAGTTAAAAAACATAAAGATACTTTTGGTAAAAAGTTTAAAGCTATCTCAGCAGATAGAGCATACTATGATAAAGGTCTTATAGAAGAAATCGAGAATAAATATTTGCTACTTTGTGCTATACCACATAAAAAAAGAAAAGATTATATAATGAGCCCAGAGAAAGAAAAAATCTACAGGAAAAGATCAGCAATTGAAGCTAAAATTGAAGGAAAAAGAGTTACAGGTCTTTGTAAATCTTACTACAAGGGATTTACTGGAGATAAAATTTGTGCAAGTTTATCAATACTTGCACTTAATCTAAGACAGTTACTAAAAGATTTAGCAAGATCGCCAAAACTTATATATAAATTTGGATAATAAAAAAAAGAAAAAAATAAAAACAAAATATATTTATTAAATAAATAAGAGTTATTTGACCTTATTTATATAAATTCAAAAAATGCGTAATTATTCAGCAAAAATTAATTAGTTAAACAAATTAAATTGTTTTTTAAAATGCTAAATTTTAGCAAAAATAATAAATAAATATCTACTATCTAAGCCTGGTAATTGCAGTTGCTCAACTTGAACCAAATATAATACTTGCTGAACCAGAAAGTCAGATTGGAAAGCAACTTCATCAGCAAAATAAAGAAAACATAATTGTTAACAGCAAGCAATATATTAAAGAAGTAAAAGAAAAAGTAAGAGCTATTAATCCTAAAATTAAAATATTATTTAGCACTGGTATTTATTCTGGAGCCGACGTTTATAATATTATATCTTTAGGAGCTGAGGCTACAGGATGCACAAGTGGTGTAATTAAAGCAGAAAACCCAATAGAAAAACTTGAAGAAATAATTGCAAATGCAAGAAAAGCTTGGGATGATAAAAGATCAGTTATTCTTGGCCGTTCTGTTACAATACCATTAATAAATGGCGAAATGCAGCTTGGGGAATTTGGAAGAATATACTTTGCTGATTTTGACCAAGTAAGAGCACGTGAAAGAATTGTAAGAATTTCAGTTATAGGATAAAACCTAAGTTTATAGGATAAAAGGAATTAAAGCTTTTCGTTCTTTTGGATAATCTGGAAAATTTTTAATATACCACTTATGAGTAGCTATTGCTCTTGGTGCTAAATTAGCAAATGTAAATACAGCAAAAGCAAGACCTGCTAAAGTCCATGTTGCAACTGCCCACCCAATCCATTCTAAAATTTCTCCAAAATAATTTGGGCTGGAAACATATCTATAAAAAGCACCATGAGGAATTCATAGAAATTAAAAGTACATTGTAAATTATTTTTTCCAAAATAAATTATTTTTTCTTAAATATTAAAATAATATAAAAATAAATGAAATGAAATTATTTAAATTAGAATATCAATTTAGAGCTAGATAAAATTTAACATTTTTTATTTTAATGTCAACAAATAAAAAAACTATTCCTAATTTTTCCTCATTTTTTCTCATTATTTCTCATTTTTCCTAATTGTTTCTTACTTTTTCCTCATTTTCTCTAATTATTTCTAAATATTATTTATTATTAATTTTTATTTCCTCATTATTTACACGTCACAAGTTATTGCTTCTTTAACAATTATAACAAATATCATATAATTGAGCATGGCAAATATTTAATAACTAAGTCATATATTAATTTTTCAATTTTATAGGTATACATTTTTAAATTTTATAAAATTTTATAAGTATAAATTTTTAAATCTTATAAGCAAAAATGCAAAATAAAACACAAAATAAATTACAAAATACAATACAAGATAAAATACAAGATACAAATCAAAATATAAATACTGCTCCTATTGCTCCTCAAAGTTTTAAACCTGAACCAGTCGCAAGCTGCAGTTATTTTGAATTTAATGATTTAAAAAAAGGACAAACAAAACATTGTCATTTTATAATAAGAAACATTGGTGCTCCATTTGGTAAATTTGAAATAAAAACAATTGACGAACAAAAACCAGATGAAAGTCCTGACTTTTTAAAAATTTTAGAATTAAAACCTTTAGAAGAAGGTCAAAAAGAAAAGCTGCCTTTAAAAGTATTTTTTGAAGTTATAGCCCTAGAATGGAGCAATCAATATTCAGCCAAAATTTTAATTAATTTAGATGATGCTCAAGAAGTAGTAACTGTTAAGTTAAACACCCAAACAAAGCCAGTTAACGATTTTGCTAATATTTTTACACCAGCAGATATAAAAAAAATTACATCTTTAATTAATAAACTTGAAAAAATTACAAGTGCCGAAATTGCAGTAGTAACTACAGACTCTCTTGAAGGAAAAACATTAGAAAAGTTTGCAAATGAACTCTTTAATGAATGGCGCATTGGTAAAGAAGTTAAAAATAATGGCGTTCTTTTTTTAATTAACGTTGCTGATAAAAAATTCAGAATTGAAGTAGGTCTTGGTTTAGAAAATGTAATTACACCTCAATTCATTAGTAATACTTCAGAAAAATATATTGTGCCAAATTTTAAATTAGGCAAATATGGGCGTGGAACTTATTTAGCATTAACAGATATTTTTGCTGAAATTTACAGAGATTTTAAAAAGCATTAAAAATAAATCTTAAATTTTATTTTTAACTTTTTTTAACTTCTCAAAGAACTAATATTAACCTTACTTATAAATAATAAATCTAATGTTTTTTATTTATATTCTAGTATTTCTATTTCATTATTTATTGCGCCAATTACACCTTCAGCCATTGCAGCAAGCTCATCTTCACCGGGATAAACAATGATTTTATCACAAATAAACTTAATTCTTGGAATTATTAAATTTACAAAAACCTCTTCTTTGGCAAGTCCACCCGTTAAAACTATAGCATCAACATCTCCATTTACTGCAACAGACATTGCTGCTATTTCTTTTGATATTTTATAAGCCATTGCTTCAACAATTAAATTAAGCTTTAAATCTGTCTTTTCATTATATCTATCCATTACATCTTTCATATTATTTGTTTTAAGGTAAGCAACTATACCGCCTTCACCATAAATCATTCTTATTGCCTGCTCATAGCTTAACTTATTATCTAAGATATATTTTACATAAGGCATTATTGGAATTGCTCCGCTTCTTTCTGGTGAAAATGGCCCTTCGCCAACAACCGCATTGGTAACGTCTATTACTCTACCCTTTTTATGTATTCCTACACTAATCCCGCTTCCCAGCATTGCAACTAATAGATTGAGCTCTTGATATTTTTTACCAAGTTGTGCAGCTGCGCGACGTGCCATTCTCTTTTGGTTTAAGGCATGAAAAAGACTAGTTCTTTCAAAATTAGGATGACCGCTTATTCTTGCAATATCTTCAAGCTCATCAACACAAATAGGGTCTAAAATAAATGCTCTTTTGTTGTATTTTTTAGCAAAATCATATGCAATTAACGCACCTAGATTTGCAGCATGTTCAAAAGCAGGGTTTTTTAAGTCATCTATCATTTTTTGATTAACTTCATAAAGTCCACTCTTCAATGGTCCTAAATAACCGCCTCTACCAATAAAAAAATCTATGCTTTTTATATCTATGTTATTATCATTAATAAATTTATCTATTGCCTCAAATCTATAATCGAGCTGGTCATAAAAAGTTTTATATTTTGAAAGGTCTTCAACACTATGCCTAACTGTGCTTGTAAAAATTGCTTTTGTATCTTCAAAATAACCTATTTTAGTAGAGGTATTTCCTGGGTTAATTGCAAGAATTTTATACATTAATATCCTTTCTAAAAATTTTACTAAAATGCTTTTATTTTTTATATTTTTCTTATAGATTATTAATTATATAAAGTATTAAAATTTAAATAAAAAAATACAAATTTTACAATATAAAAATAGTTTAATATTAAAAAATTTTAAATTTAAGAAATGCAAAAATCAACAAAATTAGATAACAAAGAATCTATTGAGTCAATATTTAAGAAATTAAAAGTTATTAAAAATAAAAATAATTATAAGCTACCTTTTAAGCTACCATTATTTACAGTCATACTTTTAGTAATATTTTTATTCTTTAACATAAACCTTATTTCATGTAAAATTAATTCAGAAGCAGCACTGGACAATAAAGAATTAAATAAATCATACAGCGATACTAATAATACCAATGATACTAATAC
>CAYLWJ010000095.1:0-15521 GCA_964387355.1 uncultured Actinomycetota bacterium
AAAAATAATTGTCCATTCCAAAAAAACTTAAAAATAGCCAAACTGCAAAAGCAGCAAATATAAGTTTTTGATTAATATTCCACTTACCAACCCCTCTTTTAACAAAAATAAAAAAATGCTATAATTTTTCAAAAAATTAGAAACAAGATTAGATTAGATGAATTAGCTCAATTAATTATTAATACTTTTTTTAAAGGGATGAAGCTCCCTTTGGAGAAGTCCGAACAGCTATTAAAAGCTGATAGCTTCTACAAAAAGTAGGAACTATCAGCTTTTTTATTTTATTTATTTTTATTGATTTATTTTAAGTAGTTATAAAAAAACAATTACTAGAAATAAAAAAATTTTTAAAAATTATTTTTTTTAAAAAGACGATTGAGGTTATCAGATTATCATTTACTTTAACACGATAGATAGGAGGTATTAATTAGTTGAATTTTGACAGTATATTATTTGGAATAGAACAAAAAAATAACCTTAATTTTGAACAACCAGACTTTTTTATTGATTTAAACCTTGATCAGATCATAGATGCTATAATACTAGGTCGCCAGGAATATGGTTTAAAACCATTTTTTTATACATCTTTAAATGATTTAACTATTATCAAATACCGTCAAGAAATATTTAAAGATCTTGAAAATATAAGCTTGTTGGAAAGTATTAGGTCATTTTCTGAAAAAATAAGTACAATGCATAGATATTTAAATTTAGCAGAAAAACTTTACAATAAATATCACAAAGAAGGCTGGTTTTTAGAGGCTGTAGAAACTTATTGTGAGGCTATTAATGGCTTATTAAATGATTTATCATTTTTTAATTTGAAATCCCAAGGTCTAATATCTTTCCGAAATTATTTAGATAGCTATGCAAACTCTGTTAGCTTTAAAATGCTTTTAGCAGAAACAAATAAACTTAAACAAGACCTATCAAATATAAAATATTGCATAATTATTAAAGAGAACTGGATAAGAGTTAAAAAATATGAAAATGAAATTGATTACAGCACTGTTATAGAAGAAACGTTTAAAAAATTTCAAGTTGGCGCAGTAAAAGATTATAGAGTAAAATTACACTTTAGCACAGAGATGAGCCACGTTGAAGCAAAAATATTAGAGTTAGTAGCAAAACTATACCCAGCTATTTTTTTATCTCTTGATAATTATTGCAAAAAAAACAGCAATTTTTTAGATGAAAAAATAAAGAATTTTAACAAGGAAATACAATTTTATATTTCATATCTTGAGTATATTAAAATATTTAAAAAAACAGGGTTAAACTTTTGTTTTCCACAAATTTCAAAAACTTCAAAAGAAATTTACAATTATGAAGGTTTTGATTTAGCACTTGCTTATAAACTAATACATGAGAACACCCAAATTGTTTGCAATGATTTTTATTTAAAAGATAAAGAACGAATACTTGTTATTACAGGACCAAATCAAGGTGGGAAAACCACTTTTGCTCGCACTTTTGGTCAACTTCATTATCTTGGATCTTTAGGCTGTCCCATACCAGGCAGAAAGGCTAAGCTTTTTATTCCTGATAGAATATTTACACATTTTGAAAAAGAAGAAAGCATTAAAACACTTCGTGGGAAACTTGAAGACGAACTTGTTAGAATATATGATATTTTAGGTAAAGCAACACAAAATAGTATTGTTATATTAAATGAAATCTTTACTTCTACAACATTAAAGGACGCAATATTTTTAAGCAAGAAGATAATGGAAAGAATAATCCAATTGGATTTACTTTGTGTTTGCGTAACATTTATAGATGAATTGGCATTTTTAAGCGAAAAAACAGTAAGTATGGTAAGTACAGTCTTTCCTGAAAATCCAACATTGCGAACTTATAAAATTTTAAGAAAGCCTGCAGATGGGTTAGCTTATGCAATATCAATTGCCGAAAAATATAGACTTACTTATGAATTCATAAGGGAGCGTATAAAATCATGAAAGTTTATTTAATGTATAAGGACAAGGATTTTGATATTCAACAAAAATTGCCATTTAATGAACAAGATTTAATACAAGACCTTGAATTAGATACATTATTTAACAATATGGCATTGGGTGATAAATTCTTATATGAAATTGCAAAAAAAGCAATTTTATCTAGTTCAAATGAAAAAAATGATATTGAAACTATACTTTATCGTCAAAACATCTTGAAAGACGTTTTAAAAAATGCAGCAATTATTAGAGAAATGTATAATATTCCAATAGAAATTATCGAAAAGAAAAAAGAATATTGGTATGGATTTTTTAGAAATGACCCTAGTGGGATATTATATAACGCTATAAAAATGATGCAATTATTTGTTAGCCAACTAAAAAAGTTAAGGCACATTGCTGATGAAAATTATAACAAATTTGAATCTGAAGGCTTTAAGGCTTTATTTCAAATGTTAAAAAAAGAATTAGATGACCAATATTTTTTAAAAATACAAAATCATTTAAAAGAACTTGAATTTAGAAAAGGAGTTTTAATTAGTGTTGAATTAGGAAAAGGTAATGAAGGTACAGATTATATACTTCGCCAGCCACAAATTAAAAATAGAAATTGGGTAAAGAATATATTCATACAAAAAAATCCATCTTATATTTTTTATATTGCAGACCGCGATGAAAGCGGCGCTAGAGTCCTCTCCGAATTAAAAGATAGAGCAGTTAATTTAGTTGCAAATGCTCTAGCCCAATCAGCAGACCATATAGAGAACTTCTTTGAAATGCTGCGAATTGAATTGGCTTTTTATGTAGGTTGTTTAAACCTATATGAACAACTTACTCAAATCGAAAGTCCAATATCTTTTCCAATACCTGTAAGTTTAAATGAACGCAGGCAGTCATTTAAAGGATTATATGATTTATGTCTTGCTTTAACTAAAAGACAAAAAGTTGTTAGTAATGACCTTAATGCCGACAATAAAGAGCTTTTTATAATTACTGGGCCAAATCAGGGTGGAAAAACTGTTTTCTTACGAAGTATTGGACTGGCTCAGCTGATGATGCAGTGCGGAATGTTTGTATCAGCCGACTTTTTCTATGCGAATACTTGTAGTGGTTTATTCACACATTTTAAACGCAAAGAAGATAATAAAATGAAAAGCGGCAAACTGGATGAAGAACTTTCTAGGATGAGTAGGATTATAGACAATATAAACCCAAATTCTTTAATACTATTGAATGAATCATTTTCCTCAACAAATGAAAGAGAGGGTTCTGAAATTGCAAGACAAATAATTTCTGCACTTATTGAAAATAATATCAAAGTTTTTTTTGTTACTCATTTATATGAATTTGCTAATACTTTTTATTATAAAAATAATGGTAACTATATTTTTCTTAGAGCAGAAAGAAAGCAAGACGGCACTCGAACCTTTAAAATAATTGAAGGCAGGCCATTAGAAACTAGTTATGGAGAAGATTTATATAGTAAAATATTCCAAAAGACATTATAAAATTCACATTAAACAATCAGTTATATTTGTATATACTTCCTTTATGGTTGCACCCCCTAAAACAACCCCATCGTTTATTCTGTAAAAAACAATTGACTGGCCCGGTGTTATTGCTTCTTGTTTTTCTTCAAAAACAACTTTTATTAAATCATTATCAATTTTTGTAACATTACATAGTGATTCTTTATGATTATATCTAATTTTTGCCATTGCTTTTTGTGAAAACTCGTTTTCTTCAACTAACAAATTTAAATTATTTGCAAATAAAATATTGCTTTTTAAATACTGCCTTGTGCCAACTATTATTTCATTTGTGTCTTTATTTATTTTAATTACATATAAAGGTTGTTCAGCACTAATACCAAACCCCTTTCTTTGACCTATTGTATAAAAAGCTATACCTTTATGCTTACCTATTACTTTCCCGTTAACATCTAATATATTTCCTTCTTTAATATTATCCTTACCTATATTTTTTATCAAAAAATCTTTATAATTATTTTCTACAATAAAACATACCTCTTGGCTTTCTTTTTTGTAAGCAATGGTCAATCTTAGATTTTTTGCAATTTGTCTTACATTTTCTTTTGCTAAATTTGCTAAAGGAAAAATTATATAAGCTAGATTTTCCCTTTTGATTTTATATAAAAAATATGTTTGGTCTTTTGCACTATCAATAGGTTTTTTCAAGTAATATTTTCCATTTTCTTTTAAGATTTGAGCATAATGTCCAGTAGCAAGGTAGTCAAACCCAAGATTTAACGCTTTATTTAGAAGAATATCAAACTTTAACAAACGATTACAGTCTACACATGGGTTTGGAGTTTTCCCTTCAAGATAATTTTTAATAAATTCATTTATAATTTTTTCTTTTAAAGGGCCTGAAAAATCAAAAACATAATGATCAATTCCTAAATTCCTACAAACCTTTCTTGCATCATTTATCGCATCTACCCCACAACATCTTGGCTTTTTATCTTCTAAAGTTTGTACACCAAAGCACATTGTAACACCAGTAACTTTAAAACCAGCTTCTTTTAAAAGGAATGCAGCAATTGACGAGTCAACACCACCACTCATTGCAACCATTACTTTTTTACTAACATCATAATTTTTTTTTAAATAAGAAGTAAAATCTATTTTCATAATGAATTAAGGTAATTATTAACCTATATTCCTTATTGTATTTCTACTTTTAAAACTTGTTTCTATAATTATGAAGTTATAAAAAGACTTTTTATACTATTTGATAGGAAGTATTTGATACTCAAAACTATAATTTAAAGACTTTGCTACCTCTTCAACTTTTAAACGAATCTCTTTGTAATCAAATTTATATTCATATTTTTTACCAAAAAGATTTGACTGCTCTTGAATGCTTCCTATTCTAGGACCTTTAAAGGTATTATAGCTTTCAGTTTTAAAACCAAATCCAGGAGAAATATCGTCATCAAATCCACCCCCTGATGTAAAGCCTGAACCAGCTTCAACAAGCATTTCTGAAAACCTTACTACTTTTGCAATATCATCAATTCTAATTCTAGCTGAATAAGTCAATTTTTTAGTTGATAAAAATGCCTTTCGCTCAGCTATAGTTGTAGAAAACTCCCAAACTCCTTTTTTTTCCTTCCACTGTCCATTATAGCTTTCCAATGTTTTTTTAATTTCTTCAATCATTTTTACTGTCCTTTCAATAACATTGATAATAATTGATAATTTGATAATTATTGATAATTTTTAAATCTGCTATATTACATTTTTCACTTCTAACTTTAGTTAATAAATTATTGTAACATCTTAGACTCTTTTTAGAATTATTAAATTATTAATTTATATACAACTTTCAAAATAATTTTAACACTCTTGTTAAAGGACTTTAATATAATTTTTAAATTTTTAGTTTTGAAGTATTTTTGTATTGTGAATTATTATTCTGGTATTATCTTAATGGAACTTTTACAACTAGGGTGGTGCACGGTGAAAGCCTTATTATATTTTGTGCAGTGCTACCCATAACTCTACCAAATACTCTTGAATGCCCCATAAAACCGATTATTAGTAAATCAAATTTTTCATCAGTTACAAATCTAACTGAGATTAAGCTGGCAATAAATATTGCTGTAAGAATAATTAAAGCAATCAGGTTAGGATCTAATACTTTAATCAATATTTCCCTCCTTGAGTTTACTTATTATTTTACTTATTATTTTAATTATTTATTATGTAAATATTATTCAAATTTATTATCTTTATATATATCTCTAAACTATATTATTTTGTCACGAAATAAATATTTTTTGTCATCATAAATAAATCTTTTCTTTGTAGAGTGATTTTAAAATTATAAAATTCTGCAAAAAATTTTATAAAAATCTTTTTTATCCATAAAACAAAACCATAAAATAAAAATAGCTTCTACTATATAGTAGAAGCTATTAGCATATAAGCTTTAGCGAGCTTCATCGCTTTTCCTTAAATCATTTTATTAAAATCTCTATACTTTTATAATATTTTTGAAGAGCATTTTTATTAGTATACGTAAACGTAAAAATACTTTTTAATTAGCTTATATTACTAATCATATTATTTAATTTATACCTTTTATTTAATTTAAATATAACCTTATACCATAAAATTAGAAAAATGTAAAAGCTTTGCACATATTTAATTTCTCTTTGTATTTTTAATTTTAACCTTTTTAATTTTAAGAAATTATAACTAAACTAGGTGCTTCTTGGCATAAATAAGTTACTAGCTCTAAAAAAGTCAATATTGTTAACAAAACTTCTTGCAATATAGCCT
The DNA here is from genome assembly GCA_964387355.1 of uncultured Actinomycetota bacterium. Classification (GTDB taxonomy): domain Bacteria; phylum Actinomycetota; class Humimicrobiia; order Humimicrobiales; family Humimicrobiaceae; genus Calidifonticultor. The sequence goes on from CAYLWJ010000095.1 coordinate 6,269, forward strand.
TTATAATAATATCCTTATAGTCATTTATGGAGCTCTTTTAATTAAATTTATTATTGCAAATAAAATAATTAACTCAAATAAAAAGCATAAAACATTTATAATATAATTAATAAATTTATAAAAAGTTATACATTTCTAATATTAATTTACAAAAACAAATATATTAAAGAAAATGAGTAAAAAATGAAAAACAAACCTATTTTAAAAGTTTCTTTGCTGCTATTGACATCTTTAATAATTTTTTTATTTCTTTTTTGTTTTACTAATATAGTTTTTGCTGAAAATAAAGAAAATAAAACTTCTGAAAACAAACGTATACACGGAGTAATACCAACAAAGGTCACAGCACATCTTAACAGTTCTTGGAAAGATGCTGCAGGAAACATTGCTGTTAATGATTGGTATTTTGAGTTTTGGAATGTTGGAAAACTTGGGGGAAGTGAATATGAATACACAAAATTAACTATTATTAGTAACAAATATGGTGGTCCCCCTTCTCAAGTATGGGAGGGATATTTTACAGGTGGTCCAAATGGGACAATTTATGTCTCTTCAGAAGGGGTTGATATGAATTTTAAACTGCAAAATGGAAAAACTATAGACTGTGGAGGATGGGGTATTGCCAATATTGATAATCCCCAAGCTTTTGAAGGTTGGGTAAATTTCGAATTTGAAGAAGAGCTAATTGAACCAACTATTAAACTTATACTTTTAAATGACCCTATTGATGTTGGTAATAATTTGGTAAAATATACAATTAAAGCTTTAGTTTCAGGTAATCCCGAACCAACTGTAGAATTTTTCAGAAATCCACAATCTAGTATTTCTAATACTGATAATAAAAATGTAATTACTGTAATAGCTGGTAAAAATGAAGCATTAGAACTTACTGCAACTGCAACTAACTCAGTTGGCAGTGCTACTGCTGTATTGGGATTTCCTCCTCCATTAATTGAGCTTTTTATTAAAGAGGGGCCTATTCAAAACCAAGATAAATCTGAAACTTTTTTTATAGGTGCAAAAGTTATTGGCACACCAGAGCCAAGTGTTGAATTTAGCACTAATGAACCATCAAAAATAACAGTAATCGATAACTTAAATTTACAAGTAATACTGAATCCAGGAGAGAGTGTTGTAATAGAGGCAATAGCTAAAAATGAATTTGGCCAAGCTGATTCAAAAATTTTAGTTACCGCTCAAAAAAGGACTGCGCCAACAATACAGCTTAAAATTCTATCTGGTCCAAAAGATTCTGGTTTAGGATTATATAGTTATGTTATCGAATCAATTGTTGATGGTTATCCAGAGCCAACTGTTGAATTCAATAGAGATGATTCTGGTGATAGTAGTGGTAAAAACAAGGTAACTATTAAACTTGCTGAAAATGAAGAATTTACACTAACTGCTAAAGCTAAAAACACTGAGGGTGAGGTTAAAGCTTCGATTTTGCTTCCCGCCCCATCAAAACCAAAAATAAATCTAAAAATAGTAAAAGGTCCTCATTGGGTAAACTCATCTATTGCATATTACGTAATAGAGGCAGTTGTTGAAGGATATCCTGAACCTCGTGTTGTCTGGGAAAAAATAAATGAAGCTATACTTGGAGTAGTTGGTAAAAACAAAAAAATTGTTTACGTAAGAGAAAACAAAACAGGCCAGCATAACAATGTAATTGTTAGTGCATATGCAGTAAATGAAGTTGGAAAATCTAATAATGGATCCTTGACCTTAAATTGGTCAGAACCTCCTGAGGGATATTTTAATAAAAGAATGTTAACTAAAATTGAAGGTTATGGTAAGGGAAAGCTTCAAATAAAGAAAGCAAATGAAAAATATTTCTCACAAGTCGTCGGCATACTTACTGTAGAGCCAGGTGATACAATAAAAACAATTGATAATTCATTAATAATTCTACCTAACTTTATAAATTTAGCTCTTCTTGATAAAGGAACAAAGCTTTATGTCATAGCTGATGAAACTGGATACCAGTTTATAGTTGACAAAGGTAAATTAGTAATGGATAAACCTAAAGGGAACAATATCTCAATTCAAGGTAATCATGGTATGGCTAATGTAAAGGGAACAAAATTTGTTTTTTCATCTGATGATAATGAAACTTCCCTTAAAGTGATTGATGGAAGCGTCGAATTCATTTCTTCATTAACTGAAGAATCCATTATAGTTAATAGCGGACAAAGCATAAAAGCCACAAAAAATGGCATTGAAGAAATTTCTTTTTTTGATATAACCTCTGAAAATAATTATTGGAAAAATTTTGAAGCTGTTATAAGTGAAAATAAAGGAGTTTTAGTATTTTTAGGTAATTTTATAACAAATATTCAAAACAGACTATATATTACTGGGATTTCCGAAAGTATTGCAATTATTGTTGGTATTTTAATAATAGTTGTAATTATTATAATTATTGTAATACCAATAATTTATGCTAGAAAAAAAGTAAGAGATTAGAGCTGCAGCAGTTCAAAAAAAATTTGTTTCTATAAAAGATTTTGGTAATTTATTGTAGTCTAATTCTTGATAATAACTACTTACTGATGCTGAAATCTCCTTAATTTTATTAAAAATTTTTTCAGGCAATATAAAATCAGCTTCTGCAACATCATCTTCATAAAGATTATGATATAAATATTCTGGTATTGATTCTTCATAAAAGAGGTCTGCTTCCCAGGCTTTTTGGTGGAATTTAACTGTCTTATAATCTACTTTATTTATACTTATATTAGTACTATTAGGATCAGTATTAACATAAAATAATACTCCATGATTTGAAACTAACTTATTTGACAGATTAGCATACATACATATAAATTTTCCTAAAAAAGCAAGTGCTCTTATTGAAAATCTAAATATTTTGCTGTTTATATTAATAGAACTATCTATATATGGTTGTATAATATAAGAACCATCGTATATATTATTATAATTTTTTAACTCATTATAATTTTTTAAATAATCATAGTTTGAAACTTTTATAAAACCCCTTCCACCCCTACCTAAACGTTTTTTAATAGCAAATTCAGAATAAGACTTAAATAAAGAACTATCGATAATAAACTTATTATCTAATAGTTCGGTAGTAATTATTGGATAATACGGTGATAAAATTAAATATTGGACCCATTTATCTTCGAGCCTTAAAATGGATGGAAAATTTTTTGGCAAGTTTCCATAACCATCTATCCAGATTTTAAGACTACGCAAGTCGTTAAAATACGGTAACGCTTTTAAATAATCTGAAAAACTCATTTTAAATTTTCGTATGCATAAATTTTCTATATATTGGAATACTTTAGAGGGCTTTTTGTGTTTTACCTGATATACATAGTCGTATTCCTGTGCGCCTCCAGGTAGGCCTATATTTACTTCACTTAGATAAAGATTTGTATTCTTATCTATTAGAAAATCTACACCTACATACATATAAATAAATATTCTCTATTTTACAACAGGATAGCCTTTTTCTATCCAATCTTTATAGCTAGGATTATAATTATATACTTCTTTTAAGCCTATTTTCTCTATTTTTTCTGCTACTATACCACTTGCTGGGCAATTTTCATCATTACTATAAACTACAACTGGTTGAATAAAATTAAAAATTTCATTTTTTCTTTTTTCTACATCTTTATTCATTAGTGAAATTGCGCCAACAATATGCCCCCTTTTATAATCTTTAACATCCCTTGCATCAATTATTGTAATTTTTTTACCTGAATCAATCCAAGATTTTAAAATTTCTCCACTTATTTCTTTTACCATTCTAAAACACCTTTTAATAATATTTTTATTTATTATGAAATAATTTTAAAAAAATTCTTTATATTCAGTGATATAAAAAACATTATAACCACAAGATTTTGCAGAACTATATAGCTTTTTATCTGCTGTAAATAAAGGATAATTTAGCTTAAAAGATAATGATACAAATGATGAATCGTAAATTGAATTTTTCAAAATTTTTGCAATTTTATAAGCTTCTTCAAGAATATATTTATTAATGCTAATCACAAAAACAATACTATAGACTTCTGTTAGAACTGTACTGATTTTATCTTCTGGCAAATTAAATTTATAAATAAAAAAATTTAAAAGCTCATAGGCAATTATATCAAGTGAAATAAGAATAACTTGGTTTTTTCTTACCTGATTATAAAATAATCTTGCATAATCAAGATTATCTTCATTGTCTGAATAATACCATTTTATAATTACAGAAGTATCTAGAATATACTTTTTTTTAAATTCTTCCTTTGCTAAAAACTCATTTAACTCCATTTGTTTTTCCTATTACTGCCTCTCCTATTCTTAGCATTCTATCTTCTCTAATCTTCTTTATTTCTTCAACAACATCGATGTTTTTATCTTTAAAGTATTTCTTTAATTCTTCTCTTGTTTTAAAAAGACTTTCCATTGCTTTTATCCTATTGTTAAAATCAAGCTCATCATCAATAATTCTAAAATAATTCTCTGCTGCGTCTATAAAAAACTTAGATCTATTTACATTTTTAATTCCTTTATACTTATCAACTTTTAATAAAAAATCTTCAGAAACAGATATATTTATTCTAACCATATTAATCCTCCGCTACAATTTTTAATTAATTTTAAAATAAAAAAATTTACTTGTATATATATTTTTATGTGTAATTTTATATATAAAATTATGCTTAAAATAACACAATTTAATGTACATAAGTTATATTGCTTTATTTGATTTATCAGCATATAAATCAAATTATCTTGTATATAAATATTTAAAAAATCTGAAAATTAAGATTATTAAATCAAGCTAAAGAAAAAGTATTAATATGACTAGTTTTTCTTTGCCAGTTTGTAGTTATATGGTCAGGGAAAATAATAATATCTTTGGTAAATTTTTGACTATCAATTGTAATGGTGCCAAAGCTATAGAAATTAATCATAAAATTAATATTCTGTTAAATTTAAATATTTATTTTATTTTAATCAAAAACTGTAATACATTTAGTAATTACAATTTCAACTTGATCTATCAGTATTAGATCATAAGATATAATCCAACCCTAAAATTCTCTTGATTTTTTTCCAAAATACCAATATGCTCGAAACAATTGAAATAACTTCATATTGAGTTTGGTCTGTGTTTTCAATACTAAATTTAGTACTTTTACAACACATTTTTAAGTATTTTTAGCAGCTTAAAAGGTAAAATAGAAGTGGAGTTAGTCTGTAAGCCGAGTTCTGTACTGGTAGCCAAAATTTAATATAAATCATGACTAACAGCGGTGGTCATCCATCTAGGACAAATGTTACCATTTGTCTCAAGCGGCCTAACCCGGAAGAAAGGCGGGCCACCTTATGCCTTCCCTATTTGGCCTTGCTTTTGGTGCGGTTTGCCAAGCCAGCTTGTCACCAAGCTGCTGGTGAGCTCTTACCTCGCCATTTCACCCTTACCAGATTTTTAAGTAGTTAAGATATTAAGTAGTTAAGATATTTTTAAATATTTTTAAATAAAAATAATATTTAAAAATATCCTATTATCATAATAAAACCACTACTTAAAATTTCTGGCGGTATATTTTCTGTTGCACTTTCGCTAAAGCTAAAGTTACCTTTAGCTTCGCTGGGCATTACCCAGCACCCTGCCCTATAAAGCTCGGACTTTCCTCTCAAGCCTACCTTTAAAAGCATAACGCATTTAAAAGCACGGCTTAAGCGACCACCCGACTAACTCCATCTAATATAATATATCAAAATATATAATATTTGACTATAAATATCAAATTTGGTTTTACTTTTTACTTTTCCACATTAAGCAAATTCATTTTATCTTTTTCAAAACATAAATTATCAAGAGCATAATTTACAAGCTTGTCAGCTTCTTTATTTTGCTCTCTTGGAATTAATCTTAAGTTAACAACTTCATAATCTTTTAACTTGTTTAAAATTCTTTTATGAATGACAGCAATGTCTTTATCCTTAACTTTCCAGATTCTTTTTATCTGATGATGCAAAAGCTTACTATCAGTATTAATTATTATTCTATTTATGTTATATTTAGTCTTGTATTTTTTAGCTAAAGTTAAAGCTTCATCCAAAGCAGTATATTCAGCAATATTATTTGTTTCTTTTCCAATATATTGGCAAACTTTTTCAATTATATTGTCATTTTTATCATAAATTATAAAACCAATAGCTGCTGGACCAGGATTGTTTCTTGAACCGCCATCAATGTAAATTTTAAGATGCTCAAAGTTTAAATCTGCCATTAAAACTATTAAATTATAAAATTATTTAAATTATTAAATTTTCAAATTAGTTAAAATTCTAAACTAAAAATATAAAAAATATAAAATTAAAATTTAAAATTTCAAATTTAATTTGAGATTAAACCTTAGATTAAACTTTGGGTTAAATCTCAGCAAGTTTTTTAACCTTCTCCTTAACCATTTCAATTTCATCGCTGTTTAAAATTAAAAGCCTTCCACAATTAGGGCATTTATTTAATAATTGATTATTATTTTTCTGACTTTTTTTTATTTTTGCTAAATCACTCACTGGCAGTTCCATATTGCAAACATCACAAATATCATTATTCATTATTGCTAAAGCCACCCCGCCCTTTTTTTGTTTAAGTTCACTATAGACTGAAAGTATATCTGCTGGAATTTCTTTACCAGTAATTAACCTAAGTTCTTTTAATTGGGCAATTTTATCTTCTAATACTTTAATTTTTTGGTAAATTTCTTGGCTTAATTTTTCAACTTCATCTGAAACTGTTTTTCTTTTTTGCTGTAAATCCTGCAGTTTAGGTTTAATTTCATCAATTGAAAACATTATCTCAAGCTCTTTGCTTTCTAAACCATCATTTACTTCTTTTAAATGTTTTATCTCTTCTTGATAATTTACAAGTTCTTTAGAACTGGTTATTGTTCCACTAAAAAGCTTTTCTTCATTTTTTTTAATTTTTTCATTATTTAGACTAATTGTTCCTTCAATTTTTTTTCTTTCATGTTCCAGTGAGTTGAATTGATTTAATATATCTTCATAAGCTTTGTTTATTTCTTCATAATTTAACTTTAGTTTTGAAAGCTTTTCGTTCTTTTTTAAATTGTTAATCTCAACTGCTTTTTTTAAAATTTCTCTTTCAAGTAGCTGAAACTCTACAAGTTTTTCTAAATTAATTCTCCCCGCATTACCATTGCTAATATTATTACCATTATTAGCATTAGCATTAATATTAGTACTAGCATTTTCACTATCATTAATATTAATATCATTATTATTTATTGACTTGCTAATTTCTCCCACAGCAGCTTTATTAGATTTTTTATCATTGTTTTTATTCAATATAATACCTCCATGGTATAAAGCTTTGTTTTGCTTTATATAATTTTAAATTATTTAAATTATTTATCTTTTTTTTTGGATTTAAACTTTTAATATCTTTAGCTTGTAAATTGTCACTCAAGTTATCTAAGTTATTAAAATTATCCAAGTTATTTATATTATTTATATTATTTAAAGAAGAACACACTATATTATAAATTAAATCTACAGCTAAATTTTCACTTTCACCATGACCAAGTTCAATAAATACTTTATCAGTTTCAACAATTTCTAAGGCATTGTGATATTTTAGTTCACCAACAATTACAGCATCAAAATCTGTTGTCCCAATTGAAAATCTGTCTGTAAAAGAATTTGCGCTTCCATTTATAACTGCAACTTTTCTAATTTTTCTATTTAGAGCGTCATCTTTATCACCTTTTGCAAGCCATCTTAAATTAGTTAAATTAAAGGCACTTTTAATAATTTCAAGAAGCTTTCTTAAGTTTATTGGAGGATTTAATAAACCTGCTCTTCCAAGTCCACCGTTAGTCAAACTATTTTCAAGTTTGTAAACATCAAATGCTGGCTCTTCATAAGGGTGATTTTCTAAAACAGCATTTATTAAATTTTTTAAATTCTTTTTTTCAACCACACATTCAATTCTTATTTCTTTTACAAACTCAAGATTTCCAACATCGCCTATATAAGGATTGGATCCTTCAAGCGGTTTAAATGTTCCTGTTCCTTCAATATTAAATGTACAACAAGAATAATTTTTGTAGTTTCCACCACCATTACTACATATAACTTCTCTTATATTTTGCTCAGCTTCTAATGGAACAAAAACCACAAATTTATACCATTCAGTGCCAGAATTTTCCAATACCTTTAGCTCAGATAGACCAATCTTTTTAGCCACGAGCTCATTTAAACCACCAGTCATTGAATCAAGATTAGTATGAGCAGAATAAATAGCAATTTTATTTTCTAAAAGCTTTAAGATTTTTTCTGTTTTGGGGTTTTCGTTAATTATTTGTAAAAAAGGATTAAAAATTAAAGGATGGTGAGAAATTATTAGGTTTACTTTCTTTTCAATTGCCTCATAGACAACATCTTGTGTTATATCTAATGTAATTAAAGCTGAGTTAACCTCACTTTCAAAATTTCCAAACTGAAGCCCAACAGGATCGTTTGCCACAGCAATATCCTTTTGAAAAATTTTATCTAATATTTCTACTAAATATCTAAGTTTCATTTAAAAAATTTTCCTTTCTATCTAAATCTATGGCAAAGTAAATTATAAAACAGCATAAAACAACAAATACTAAGTAATACAGTTTAATATACATCTTAATATAGCATAATACAGCATACTTTAGTATAACACAGAATAATTGCAGGATAACAGCGTTTTAACTTTATTAAAACTTCAGCACAAACAAATATGCATTATTACAACCGCATTATAGCTGAACTATAGCTACAGTAGCTGAATTATAACTACAGAAATCGCATTATAACTGAATTATTGCTACAGAAATCACATTATAGCTATATTATAGCTACAGTAACTGCACTACGAATACATTGCAACTTTGCAACTACATTACAACTGCATTACAATTGCGTTATAGATGCATTATAGCTGGGCTTTTTATAGTTTCGTTATAGCTGCAGCATAACATAATGCAATATAATTGCTTCACACAATATTAATTAATATTAATACCAATCAAAAAAATCAGTTAATTTCTATATTTTCTATTCCTTTTATCTCATTTATTATATTAAGAATTTTTACTGGAAAGTCAGCAATTGTGCTTTCTAATTTAATGCTTAATATAAATCTATTTTTTCTATCTGCAGAAGTCCTACAAGCTTTAGTTTTTTCATAAACAATATTTCTACTGTATTTCATAAG
>CAYLWJ010000096.1:0-10055 GCA_964387355.1 uncultured Actinomycetota bacterium
AAATTTATACTGCCCCAGATTATATTCATCTTTTAACTGCTTTAATATTTTCTGCATAGCTTCATTTAAAGGAACACCTTTATCTTTTCTTTCAAGCCAAGCAAGATATTCTTTTTCGCCAGCAGTATATATTCTATCTTGACCAGGCGCTTTTTTAGAATTTCTAAGTTGTCTAAGAATATCTCCAGTTGTTTTTTTAAACTCAGCTGGCTCAATAAAGCTTGCTACATCTATTGCAATAAAAAAATGACCTAATCTACTTTTAACTCTATTGCCATTTTGATCGACATCCGCTAGGCTTTTTAAAAACAGCCCACCTTGAAGAGCTGATGATAATATTTCAACTACTGTTGCATAACCATAACCTTTATAACCAGCCATTTCCTCTCCAATACCGCCTAAAGGAACTAATGCACATTTCCCACTGTCTAAGTCTTTTAAAACTTTATCAGGGTCTGTAGATGTATTTCCATCTTGGTCTATCACCCATCCAGCAGGAAGTTTTTTACCCTCACGCTGGTATAGTTCAATTTTTCCTCTTTGAGTAATAGAAGTTGCACAGTCAATAACAAATGGAAAGTCTTCATCTGTTGGCATTCCAAATACAAGCGGATTAGTTCCAAGCATATTTTCAACACCAAAAGTTGGAGCAATTGATGGTCTTGCATTTGTTCCAGTTATACCTATCATATCTTGTTTTGTAGCCATAATAGCGTAGTATCCTGCAAAGCCATAATGCGTTGAGTTTCTAACCACAGTCATACCAAGGCCATATTTTTTGGCTTTTTGAATTGCCATATCCATGGATTTCTTTGCAATTACCATCCCCATGCCATTATTGCCATCAATTACAGCAGTTGTTGGACTCTCTTTTATAATTGAAATTTGCGTTATTGGACTTTGAAGTTTAGCTTTTATTCTATCAATATAAATTGGTTTAAAACGACCAATTCCATGACTGTCTATTCCTCTTTTATCAGCGTCTATCAACACCTCAGCGCAGATTTTAGCATCACCTTCAGGCACTCCAACTTTTATAAAAACATCAATCATGAAATTTTCAAGTTTGTCAAACGGCTCATAAAAAATCATAAAAACTCCTTAAATTAGTTATTTTCATTAAATTATATATATTAACCTATTAAGAGCATTTTGAAAAGCCGCAATTTCTACAAACATAACATCCGCCTTCAGGCTCCATTATACCGCCGCAACCCTCTTCAGGACAAATCATTACAGACTTTGGACCGCTTTTGGCATTAAGGTCAAATTTATTATAACCTTTTAGGTAAAATTCTATAGCCTTACCAATTGCATCAGGGCACGAAAGAACATGCGTTTCATCATCGGCTATACATGTAATACACCTAATACCTGAAACCTGTTTTAAAATAGATTCAATTTCTATACCTGACCTTATTGTTATGCTTATCAGTCTGCTCACTGCCTCTGAAAGTGCTGCGCAGCCTTCTTCACCAGTGCTTGTAAACACTTCACAAATACCAATATCATCAGAATTTACAGTTACGTATAGCTTTCCGCATCCTCCAATTTTATATTTCCTTGTCAAGCCTCTTGTAATTTCAGGCCTTGGTCTTGGTTTTATAAATCTTCTTTGTAAATCTTCCTCTTTTAAAGCTTTGCCAGATATTTCCAAATCTTTTTGAGATATTCCTTTGCTAGCTTGCTCTTCTAAAACTTTGCCACCCTTGTCGAGATCTTTTTCTACTTTTTTATACTCATCGAATTCTTTCACCTGCAAATCTTCACCTTTGCTTAATTTCTCAAATTCCAATTTTTTGCTTTCTTGGCTTTCTTGGCTTTCCTTTGTTTTCTTTTTCTCTACCTGAAGCACTTGACCTTCCCTGCTACCATCCCTATATATTGTAATTCCTTTGCAACCAAGCCTATAAGCAAGCATATAAACCTCTTCTACATCTTTTTCAGTTGCGCTATTTGGAAAGTTTACTGTTTTTGAAACTGCATTATCTACATAATCTTGAAAAGTTGCCTGCATTCTAACATGCCATATAGGTGAAATTTCATGAGCGGTAACAAACACTCTTTTAACAGATGAGGGAATCTGCTCAAAGTCTTGCAGGTTTCCTTTTTCTGCAATTTCTTCCATCAACTCTTTGCTATAAAACCCCATCTCTTTTGCAAACTTTTCAAAGTACTGATTAACTTCTATAAGTTTTTCATTATCCATTACATTTTTTACAAAAGAAATAGCAAAAATTGGTTCAATGCCACTGGAACAGTTAGCAATAATACTTAAGGTCCCAGTTGGTGCAATAGTTGTAGTTGTTGCATTTCTAATTGGAAATCCTTCTGGGCTGTCATAAATACTGCCTTTAAAATTTGGAAAGCTTCCCCTCTCCTCTGCAAGTTTTCTTGAAGCTTTTTTTGACTCATCTTGAATAAATCCCATTACTTCTTTTGCAAGTTCTAATGCCTGTTCACTGTTATAAGGGATTCCTAAAATAACTAATAAATCAGCCCAACCCATAACACCTAACCCAATTTTTCTGTTTCCTTTTGCCATCTCCTCTATTTTTTTTAGAGGATATTTGCCCATATCAATAACATCATCTAAAAACCTTACTGATATATGCACAACTTTTCTTAATTTCTCATAATCAACTGTTAAATGTCCTTCCTGCTCTTTTACCATGTGAGCAAGATTAATTGAACCTAAATTACAAGCCTCATATGGAAGAAGGTGCTGTTCGCCGCAATTTCTAACAATAATTCCGTTTGCTATATAAGAATTACTTATAGGCTCACCAAAATCAAAAACTTCTTTTTTACCAACATACTGAACTGACTTAACCTTATCAATAAATTTATTATAATAATTATTAACTGATAATTTCTTAAATTTTAATTTATTTAAAATCATTTGTTTGGATTCTTGCAAAAACCCAATTTTTTCTTTAAATATTTGTTTAGAAATTTCTCCTGAAATGAATAGTTCAAAATATGTATCTTCTTTAGCTTTATAACTTTTTGCCTCTCCATTCTTTGTAATATATGAAAAATTTTTTGAAAACGAATATGCTCTAGTAAGAATATTTGACTTTATACCTAAATTTAATAATAAAAGTTGGATCCCTTGTAATAAAGTCTTTGAAGCAGAGCTTATTTTTATAGTACCATCTGAGCTATCTATACTTCCATCTGCACTAAATATTCCTCTTAAAAAACCACAAACAGTTTCTTCTGGTGCAGTAAAAAGAGTATATGGAACTTCCTTTTTATTTGACTTTAAAGTCTTTAACCCTAATTCTTTAAAAAATTCTATAAACCCTTTTGCATGGTAGGAAAGGTGTATGACACCGTTTTCTCTTACTATTTCCTTTATTTCATAATTATACCATTGTTTTATTATGTCATTAAAATAATTTACAAGTGTTTTATCTTGACTGCCAAATGTAAGCCCTACTCTATCTTCCCTAAACCATCCATCACCAATCACCCAGCCTAAAACTTCACCAAGTTCAATTGACCAAAATTTAGGAAGATTTAAAGTTTTTTTGTCTGTAAAATTATTTAAAAAGTTTATCTTTTCTAATTTTCCATTTGTAAATATTTCTATATCACTATTGAACTGTCCAAAAGGCTGAATTAAAACTATGTCACCTTCTTTAAGTTCTAAAATTTCTTTGTAGCCATCAATTGTCAAAATTTTATGTTCTTTAGTTGCTTCAATTTCATACCCAGAATAAGTGGTTAATTTATAGATATTTTTTTTGCCTCTTGCCCATGAACAAATTTCTTTGCTTTCTAATATATCTAAATTTTCAGTATTTATTTTATTTGTCAATTTATAATTAAGTGCTCTTTTATCAAATAATATGCTAATATTCTCTCCTGAAATTATTCTTTTATGTAACTCGCTTGCCTTAATAAAACCTTTATTAGTTGAAATAAATACATCACCACTTACACATGGATTGGTGCTTTCAATTTTACCTATATGAGGTGTGGGGTTGTCTTTGTTTAATCTGTCTAAAAATATTATCCCAGGATCGCCATTTTTCCATGCCTGATGGATTATCTTGTTAAAGACATCTCTTGCCCTATATCTATTTACAACCTGTTTTGTCCTTGGGTTAATAATGTCATACTCGTCATCATTTTCAACTGCTTTCATGAAAGCTTCAGTAATGCCAACTGAGAGATTAAAGTTTGTTAATTTTGAGTTATCTGCCTTTGCTGTAATAAATTCCAATATATCAGGATGGTCTACTCTTAATATGCCCATATTTGCCCCACGCCTGGTGCCTCCTTGCTTAATTGTATCAGTTGCAGCATTAAAAACAGTCATAAAAGAAATAGGACCGCTAGATACACCCTTAGTTGAAAGGACTACATCATTTTTGGGCCTGATGTCAGAAAACGAATATCCAACCCCACCGCCTGATTTTTGTATAAGTGCTGTTTCTTTTAATGCTTCAAAAATTTTTTCCATTGAATCCCCAACTGGCAAAACAAAACATGCTGCAAGTTGCTGCAGCTCTTTTCCAGCGTTCATTAATGTTGGCGAATTTGGTAAAAAATCAAGGTCTGCCATTATATCAAAAAACTGTTTTTCTATTTCTTTTATTTCTTTGGGGCTTTTGCCATAATTTTTTTCAGCTGAAGCAATATTTTTAGCAACTCTTATAAACATATCTCTTGGCGTTTCAAGCAAATTACCTTCTTCATCTCTTTTTAAATACCTTTTTTCTAAAACTTTAACAGCATTTGCTGACAAATTAATTGGTTTTTTTCTATAATATTCATCAATAATTTTTTCAAACGAATTATTTTCTTTGATTAAATTATTCTCTTGAACTGAATTATTCTCATTAATCGAATTATTCTCTTGTGTTTTTTCCATAATTGCCTTCCTATCCTAAATTTTATATTTGTTTTTCTTTTTTAATCTTTTTAATAATTTAAATAAAATTTCAAATTTAACTAATTTTATTTTTGCAATATATTTAGCAATATATATGGTGTTTGTTATCTTAGTATAACACTATATATAGTGATGTCAATAAAAAATTTTATTTTTATTATTACCATTTCATTATTATTTTGGTATAATACGGTGTTTATTAAAACTTATTAACTAACTTAATTTTTAAAATAATTAGAATATTAACTTAAACTTTAATTATTAGAATATTAATTTTATTAGATTAATTATTTGCCTTATTTTGTTATTTGCCTTATTTATATCAAATATTATAAACGGAGAAATGGAGAAGAAATCTAGTGAGCTCAGTTATTAAAAAAAGACGAAAAAAAATGCGTAAGAAAAAACATAAAAAAATGCTAAAGAAAACCCGTTGGCAGAGAAGAAATAAATAAAAGAATAAATATTTTACTAAAAAATTTACTAAAAAAGTTTAGTAAATTAGTTTAGTAAATAAAAAAACTTTTATTAGAAATAAGCAACAGGGTAAGCAGCAAAAAAACTTTTAAAATTACGAAGGTATAAAATTATAAAGGTATTAAATGAATTCTTTTTCAATAATTAGAAAAGAAATTTTTAGTATACTTGCAAAGAGAGTAATGCTTTGTGATGGTGCTATGGGTACAATGCTTCAAAGCAGGGGATATAAAAATGCAAGCGATTTATTAAACCTTGATACAAAATCAATTAAAGATGTAGTAGATATTCATTTAAACTACATTAAAGCTGGTTCAGATATTATACAAACAAATACATTTGGCGCTAATTTCTTAAAATTAAAACGTTCAGGAAATGAAAAAAATTTAAAAACAATAAATAAAAACGGTGTTGATGCAGCAAAAGAAGCAATAAATCTTTTTAACAGCCAGCTAAGCCAGTTAATAAGTGACTCAAATTTTAAAAAGAAGATTTATATTGCTGGTAATATTGGACCCTCAGGTGAATTGCTTCAGCCGTTTGGAACAATAAGTTACAAAGAAATGGTTGATTCATTTATAAAACAGGCAGAAGTATTATTAGAAAATGAAGTTAACTTAATTTTAATTGAAACAATGATGGACCTTAATGAGGCAAAAGCGGCAGTTGAAGCAGTTCGAGCTTTAGATAAAGAAATTATTATAGCGTGCACACTTTCTTTCAATGCAAACGGTGTTACATTAATGGGCAATAAAGCTGAAAAGTTTGGGCCAGCTTTACTTGAAGCAGGTTGTGATATTATTGGGGCAAACTGCAGCGTTGGCTCTGAGTTAATGATTTCAATTACTGAAAAAATTCGAAATGCTAACCCTGAGGCTCTTCTTTTAATCCAGCCAAATGCTGGACTTCCAAAAATTGTAAATAATGTTACAGTGTTTGACGAAACCCCAGAAATTATGCTCAAAAATTTTAAAAAAATCCTTCAGTTTAATCCTAACATCATTGGTGGCTGCTGTGGAAGCACACCAGCTCACATAAAAGCACTTGCAAAACTTATATCATAAAATCTTTTCATATATTTTAAAGAAATATTACCCTTTTTTTTTAAATAAAAATAATAAAATCATAAAAAACCAATTAAGAATTATTTAAATAAATTTCAAACCTTTACAGCAACTTACCTTAATTTAAACTATACTAAAGATATTTATTAATAAAAACAATAAAATAATGTAACGAAATTTAATCTTATAAAAAAAATGAATAAAATTATATATAAAATTAAATAGTAATGTATATAATAAAGTATTAATAAAAATTTATAAAAAAAAATTAAATAATACTTGACAATTTAAAAATGTATTAATATAATTACATCGAAAAGTAAATATACTTATATAAATAGTTTTTTTGACAATTATATATAATCTTAAATAGTAATAGAGGCGTTGACTTGCATTTCTTATGTGGGCACTTGAAATGCAACGAGCTAGTAGTGCAACCGGCTATTACGGAAGTTTTGCTGTTTGCCGCATGCCTCTTTAGCATGCGGCTTTTTTTTGGCTTATTTATTTTAGCATAATTTTAGCAGTTGATCCTTAAGGTTTTTTAATATGTATATT
The DNA here is from genome assembly GCA_964387355.1 of uncultured Actinomycetota bacterium. Lineage (GTDB taxonomy): Bacteria > Actinomycetota > Humimicrobiia > Humimicrobiales > Humimicrobiaceae > Calidifonticultor. The sequence continues at coordinate 7,006 of CAYLWJ010000096.1, forward strand.
TTACTGGTAATCTGATTTGTATACTTAATTATTTCACATTTTTTATTTAAAACTTATTTTGAGATTATTTACTACTAGCCGCATGCCTCTTTAGCATGCGGCTTTTTTATTTTAAAAAACTTTTTTCATGGAGGGAAAAAATGCAAAGGATTAGCGCAAAAATAAAAACAATAACATTCTCAAAAAAATTTTATCAAAAGTTAAATACTAGTAGATTTCATTATACATTAACTATTTTTGGCATTATTGTTCTTGCTAGTTTAATTATTGCAAATATTTCTGGAGGCATAAATGTCAAAATTGATAAAAGTACAGTTGAATTTGTGGCTGAAGATAACAATTTTGATAATACAATAGAAATATTAGGAACTAGCACTGTTAATACTTCTAAAACTACAAATGATAATCAAAACAATTTACAAAGCCAAGGCGCTAATCTTTCTGATTATGAAGCAGCTGTTCTTTATCTAATAAATACAGTTAGAGTTAGTAATGGATTAGCAACACTTCAGCCTAATCAGCAATTAACTGATATTGCTAGAACTAGAAGCAATGACATGCTTGCAAGAGGTTACTTTTCACATTACACACCTGAAGGCAAAACTGTATTTAACATAATGAGAGAATGTGGAATAACTTTTAAATCTGCTGGTGAAAACTTAGCACACTCTAAACCTGCTGATATTGGAAGTCCGGAAGCATTTTTAAATGCGTGGATGAATAGTCCGTCTCATGCTGCAAATATATTAAGAGATAAATATGGAATTATTGGGGTAGGAATGGTTGAAAATGGTGATCGAAGAGTTGTTACAACAGTTTTTAGAAACCCATAATAATTTATAAATTCATAAAAAGTTATATTTATAAAAATTTATATTTATAAAAATTTTAAAAATACTTTACAACAAAAGAAGAGAGGAAAAAATGGCTAAGAAGAGTCTGTAGCTGGACGCCTGATTAGCTTACAATAATAGAAGACAATAAGACAATAGCAAAAATAACCCGATTTACGTCGGGTTATTTATGTTTTAAAGCAAATCTATTTATGCTTCTATTTTTATTATTTATTTTTATTTTAATTGCTTATATGCTTATATTAAAAATTAATAGCTTTGATTAAATTTTTTCATTAGTGTTTAATTATTGTTTTAATTATTACTATTTATTATCTATCATTTATGTTGTAATATTATTTAATTATTGAGTATCTAGTATTTAATACATTTTTTAAATTCTTAGATATAGTTAATAAACCTATTATTTTTTGAAACAATTAAATTTATTAAAATTATATTAATTTTTTTTAAGAAAAAATTATATCTTTATAATAGTTTATAATATTTTATAATAGCAAGTCTTATTGTAACAAAAGGAGCATCTCTATGACTAAAAGATTTGCTTCATTGCTTTCTGCTGATGCTGGAAACTATAAAGAACTTCTTAAAAAAATTGAAAATATTAATTTTGATGGTATACACTTTGATATAATGGATGGGCATTTTGTTAAAAATTTTGCTTTTAGCCCAGGAATAATAAAATCTTTAAGAAATTATACTATACTGCCCTTTAACGCGCATCTTGAAATAGAAAATCCATCAGATTTTATTGACACCTTCATTGATTGCGGGTGCAGCATTATAACCCTTCATCCACAAACCTGTAATATTGAGAGAGAACTAAGATATTTAAGAGCAAGAAATGTTACTGCTTCTGTGGCAATTGATCCTGATATTAAAATTTCAGAAATTTTTAATTATTTAGGCTTAATTGACAATATAATTATTATGACTGTCTATCCCGGCTTTGGAAAACAAAAATTTATCGAAAATTCATTTGAAAAAATTAAAAATCTTAAAGAAATAATAATAAAAAATAAATTAAATATCACCATATCTGTTGATGGCAGTGTAAGTAAGCAAAACGAACAATTGTTAATAAATGCTGGCTGTGACATCTTAATTTATGGCTCTAGTTTATTTAATTAAAAGATTTAATAATAAAAATTAGCACTGCAATTAAATTAATAGAATCATTTAAGTAGCGCCATTTAATACGGCTATATTATAGACAGCAAACTCATAATTTTATTAAAAAAATTTAAAAATTTCTAAATTTAACAAAGATCTAACAAAATACTAATAGTCCCTATAATATATATAATTGCAGTATTGCAAATTATTGCAATTTTATATAAAATAAAGCTTGAAGTTAGCAAACCTAAATAGGATATATTATTTAAATAAGATATTTATATAAGCCATTTTAGTTTAAATTAGCCATATATTTTAAATAATTTATTTTAAATAAGTTTAAATTAAATAAGTTTAATAGATTTGATAAAAATAACAAAAATAGATTTATATAAAATCTATATAAATTTATATATATATATATTTTATGAGAGAGGAAAAAAATGACATATGTTAATACTAAAGATATGCTTATTCAAGCAAGAAGAAAAAGATATGTAGTTGGTGGATTTAATATTGTAAATCATACATCACTTGTAGCAGTTGTAGAGGCAGCTAAAGAAAAAAGATCACCAGTAATTATACAAACATCCCAAAAAACAGTGGAGGAGCTTGGTTATAAAGTTTTGCCAACTATAATTAAACAGCTTGCTGAGGAAACTGACGTTCCCATTGCAATGATTTTAGACCATGGAACAGATTTAGAAATAATAAAAAATTGCATAGATGCAGGGTGGAGTTCAATAATGATAGACGGCTCTTCTTATCCTTATGAAAAAAATATTGAAATTACTAAAAAAGTTGTGGAGCTTGCACATGCTAAAAACGTAACTGTCGAAGGCGAACTAGGACATATTGGCGGAAAAGAAGAGCATATAAATGTTGATACCGATAAAGTACTTCTTACAGACCCTGAAAAAGCTGTTGAATTTCAACAAAAAACAGGCATTGATTCTTTAGCTGTAGCTATTGGAACAAAACATGGTTTTTATGATACAAAATATGAACTTGATTTTGACAGGCTTAGGAAAATAATGGATTTAACTGATTTTCCGATAGTAATTCATGGCTGCTCTGGAC
>CAYLWJ010000097.1:0-2307 GCA_964387355.1 uncultured Actinomycetota bacterium
CTAAATTAGTTTATATGATTTATTATTGCTTTAAAATTTTTATATGTGTAATATAAAAATATAAAATAAAATATATTTTTAAATTTGTTAAAAACTTTAAAAATTTTTTGTGCACTAAAGGCCTTAGAATGAATAAAAATATAAAAAAATTAAAAATATTGTTGGCTAAAGATAGTTAACCTTTATTTTTTAAATGCCAAAAAAATGACACAAAAAATATTTGACAAAGAAAGAAAATTATTGTAATAATAAGTTATTAGTATATAATGATATGCTAATATACTTAAAATAATTTAATAATTTAAATTATTAGAGAGGTGGCAAATGAGATTTGCTGATTTTAAATGCAATAAATGTGGCAATATAAGTGAATATGTTTTAAATAACTCCGATGAAAAGGTCTCTTGTGCTAAGTGCGGGAGCACAGATACAGTAAGAGTTTTTGCTCCAGTTGGCATAATGTCATCATCAAGCAGTGATTTTTCCTCTAATTCCTGTTCTAGTTCTTCTAAAAGCTGTTCAGGTGGGTCTTGCAGTACATGCTCTGGTTGCAGTTAAGAATTTAATAGTATGCATTTATAGATATTTACATTTATAGATATTTAAATATTATTGTGCGTTTACAGACATTTATTATTGGGATTTAATTGGCAGGTTTTTTAAATGCATGCTAAAATTATTTTATGTTTTTAACAAGATTAATATTAGAGAACTTTAGAAATTTTTCTGATATTGATATTAAATTTGACAGGCAAACAATTTTAATTATTGGTGAAAATGCGCAAGGAAAAACAAATCTTTTAGAGTCTATTTTTTTTATATCCTCAGGAAAATCACACAGAACAAATTCTTTAATAGATTTAATAAAATGGGATAGTAATTATGCTTTAATAAGAGCATTTGTATCTGAGAGCCCAAAGAGCAATACAAAGAGCAGCCCTAAATTAAAGTTAAATGATAATGTAAATTTGAATTTAGGTAAAAATGATAAAAAAGAGACGAATATTAAAGAAAAATCGAAATATGAAAAAACAAAAGATGATAATACATTGAATGAGCATTTAATTGAAGTTGAAATACGCCCAGAAAATAAATACAAGATAAAAGTTGATGGTGTATATTGTAAAAAAAAGTCTGATTTTATTTTTATTTTACCCTCTGTTATTTTTTCCCCTGATGATTTATCTATCATTAAAGGAAGCCCTTCTAACAGGCGTGAGTTTTTAGATGATATTTTAGAAAGAATAAACCCAAGTTATTCTAAATTAAAGTTAAATTATCAAAAAATATTAGAACAAAGAAATACTTTATTAAAAACAATCAATATTTCCGTCAAAAATTTTAATAATAATTATAATCATAATAATAATAATTATAATTCTAGTAATAACACAAACTTTTTTAATAATAATCTTTACAAACAAACTTTAGATGCTTGGAATGAAAATCTTGCCAAATACGGCAGTGAGATTATTTACCAAAGAATTAAACTTTTAAGTGAAATTAGCAAATATTTTGAAGATTATTTAAATAATTTCTTTCAAGATTTAAAAGCTAGAATTATCTATAATTTCAGCTGGCAAAATTTAGATTTGCAAAACATGCAAATAAATTTTCAAGATAAAAATTTGCTATCTTCAAATGATTTTGTTAATTTTGATTCTGATAACTTAAGTAATTTAAATAATTTATCTAAATTAAGTAACCTGCAATTTTTTGAACAAGTAAAAAATGTATTTCTGCTTTCTTTAAAATTAAACTTAAACAAGGAATTGAATTATAAAAGCACGTTAATTGGTCCCCATAGAGATGATTTTACTATTGAGCTAGGTGGCAGGGATGTAAAATTATTTGGTTCACAAGGACAGCAAAGGGTTGCTACAATATGTTTAAAATTATGTGAAGTAAAAGTAATTGAAAATACAATTAAAAAAGCACCGATACTTTTATTTGATGACATTTTATCTGAACTTGACCAAACAAGAGAGCTAGCAGTGATTAATACTGTTGCAAATAAATATCAGACTTTTATAACAACAAGCAATTTAAATTTTTTGAGTGATTTTAATGATATTAGTAATATTACTAATAGTATTAATGGTGCTAATGATTTTAATAATGATAATGATGCAAATAGTGTAAATAATATAAGTGATATAAGTAAGTTAAATAATGTAAATAATATGAAAAGTTTACACTTTTCATATTATTTACATTATTTAACTTACTTATATCACTTATATTATTTACACTATTTGCATCATTATCATTATTAAAATCATTAGCACCATTAATACTATTAGTAAT
>CAYLWJ010000098.1:0-4021 GCA_964387355.1 uncultured Actinomycetota bacterium
AATTTATATAAAAACTCTCCACCTGCTATATTTAAGTTATGTATAAAGAGTGCATCAATTTTATTTTCAATAAAAATTTTTTCAGAATTTTTCCAAGAGTCTGCAGTGCTTACTGGAGTACCAATATATATTGCCTCATAACCCAAATCTTTAAAAAGTCTCAATGTTTCATCAATAAATACTATAGCGCTTTGCCAGTCAAAAACATCTCTAAAAACATCTCCGCCTTTTGTTATAATTGGAAGATATCCTACTTTCATTTTAAACTCCTTATACAAAAAATTACTTAAAAAAATTTTATTTTTGTTTTCTCACATTAATAAAAATTCAATATAAATTTAATCTAAAGATTATATTTAAGTAAATATTAAATAATTATCAAATAAATTCTAAAAAAATTTCAAAATGAAAATATAATTATCTATAGCTATGACACTATTATAGAAGAAAATTTTTAACCAATAATTATAAAAGTTTAAAGGTTCCTATACTATTTTTGTATTTATCTATATATTTTTAAACTTTCAAAAAAACAAAAAAACTTTAAACTTAAAAAATTTTTTAAAAAATTTAAAAAATTATAAAAATTATAATAAACAAGTTATTTTAAAGCTTCGAAAGATTAAGATACATTTACCTAATTTTCATTTCGATGATAGCATTAAGTTACAAAATCTACCCAAATCATAATTTCTCTGATAATTTATATTTTTTAGGGTTTTTTAAACTATATGATCTATAAAAATAATTTGTATCAGTAAAAATAATAACTATTTCTAAAAATATTGCTCAGTTAAATCGAACAATACTTCTTTGCAAAAGTTTCAAAATATTTAATATTACTAAGCGGTACCTCTGGCCCCATAATATTTGATGGTGACAAAATAAAGCCGCCATTTTTACCTACTTTTAAAATTAACTCTTTTATTTCATTCTCAATTGCTTCTTTTGTTCCAAACGGCATAGTTTTCTGTGCACTAAACATACCCCAAAATGAAATGTATTTGTGATACTTTTTCGATATTTCAAAAACATTCATTGTTTCAGGTTGTATTGGATGCAATACATCTACTCCAATCTCAATTAAATCAGGTATTATATCATCGATTTTACCATCAGAGTGTAAGAAAATAATAACATCCTTATTAACACCTAGTATTTTTTCTATAATTTCTTTCCAAGCAGGCTTAATTATTTGAATCCAATGTTTTTTACTAATTTGTAATCCTGTTTGCATACCAAAATCATCATAAAAAGATAATATATCCACACCAATTTCTACGGCTTTAAGAGATAGTTTTAAAGTAAATTCTTTAACTTTTTGTATTAATAAATATATAACCTCTATATTGTCATATAAATCTAAGTAAAACTTTTCCTGACCTCTAAGATTCCAAACCCATTCGAATATAGACCCCGAATAAATAACACTCATTTTATTATTATTTTTTATCTTTTTTACATCATCCATTGCTATACTAAAGCTTTCATTATCTATTTCTGGAATTGGATAATTTTTAATTTCTTTTAATGAATTTACTTTTTCTAAAGGACTTTTATAAATTTCAAAAGTTGGATCAGTTTTGCTAGGTATATGCATTATACCCCAAGCATCTAAATAAGCATCAGGTGGAATATTTTCAAAGTATTTGCCTGGATCAATTCCGTTTGAAATAAATTTAATACCACTGGTTAATAAGGTTTCACCTTTATTAATTGGGGAATTAATATATTTATCAATCGGATATATAATTTCAGGATCAAGAACTGTGTAAATGTCATAATCGAAATACTCTCTTAATGGTTTATTAATACCAAATGTTTTTTTAAAATTATACAACAATTTAGGGTTAAACCCTTGAGTATCACCATAATTAAATGTCCACGGAATTTTATCTACAATCTCTCTTTTTTTTATGGTTTTAAAAATTCTTTCTCTTGAATTCATGACCATTTCCTTTTTATAAATATAATAATGAATTTTTTATTTTATAAAATGGCAAGCCACAAAATGACAACTATTATTTCCATATTCTTTTAGTTCTGGCTCTATTTCTTTACAAAGTTTTTTTGCATAATAACAGCGTTCTTTAAATATACATCCTTCAACTATATCTATATTTTTAGAAAAATTATCCTTTAAAAGAAGCTCTTTTTTCTTTTTACGCATTCTAGGATCTGGTATAGGTATGGAAGATAGGAGTGTTTTTGTATAAGGATGCAAAGGATTATTATATATTTCTTCATTGCTAGCAATTTCTACTATTTTACCTAAATACATAACTATGACACGATCGCTAATATATTCAATTACACTTAAATCGTGTGATATAAATAAATAAGTTAAATTAAATTTTTCTTTTAAATCTTTTAATAGGTTTAAGATTTGAGCACGAATAGATACATCTAGGGAAGAAACTGGTTCATCACAAATAATAAATTTTGGGTTAATTGCTAAAGCCCTAGCAATTCCTATCCTTTGGCGTTGTCCACCACTAAATTCATGAGGATATTTATTTAAACATTCAGGTAGCAATCCAACAATATCAAGTAATTCTAAAACTCTTTTTTTCTTAAATAAATTATCTCCAATATTGTGAACATTTAATGGTTCTGCTATTATTTTAGCTACAGTCATTTTAGGATTTAGAGAAGAATAAGGATCCTGAAATATCATTTGTATGTTTCTTCTTAAATTGATTAATTGTGAATCACTCAAATTTCTTATATTCTTATCTTCAAAAAAAATAACACCATCTGTTGGTTCAATAAGTTTTGCAATAATCCTTCCTGTTGTTGATTTTCCAGAACCACTTTCTCCAACCAATCCCACTATTTCGCCCTCATTAATCGAAAAACTTATCCCATCTACAGCTCTTAGATACTTTGTATCTTTACTAAATATTTTTTTAGAGATAACATAGTATTTTTTTAAATTTTTTACAGAAACTAAAATATTATTTCCCATAAATTAATTAACTACCGCCCTTAATATTATCAAAATGACAAGCATATTTATGTATAAAATTAACAGTTTTTAATTCAGGCTCTTTTTCTATACAAATATTATTAACGTATCTACATCTTGTACTAAACCTACATCCTTTTGGTAAATTAAGCATAGATGGCGGATTTCCACTAATTGGTATAAGCTTATTTTTTCTTTTACCAATTATTGGTATAGATTCTAATAAACCAATAGTATAAGGATGTAAAGGGTTTGTAAAAATTGTATTCACATCACCGTATTCCATCACTTTACCAGCATACATAATTAAAACATTATCTGCCATCTCAGCTATTACGCCTAAATCATGAGTTATAATAATTACAGAAGATTTCAGCTCTTCTTTTTGTTCATTAATAAGATTTATTATCTGCGCTTGTGTTGTTACATCTAGTGCTGTTGTTGGTTCATCCGCAATAAAAATCTTCGGTTTACATGCTAATGCCATTGCAATCATTGCCCTTTGTCTCATTCCACCGCTAAACTCATGCGGGTATTGATTAATTCTTTTTATAGCATTTGGAATTCCAACTTTATTTAAAAGTTCTATAGCTTTTTCTTTAGCTTCTTTTTTATTAAAACCCTGGTGTAATTTTATTACTTCTATTATTTGTTTACCAACAGTCAAAACTGGGTTTAGAGACGTCATTGGATCCTGAAAAACTATTGAAATATCCTTACCTCTTATATTTCTAATTTCCTCGTTAGAAAGCTTAAGTAAATCTATTCCGTTAAAAATTATTTCGCCTGTAACTATTTTTCCTGGATAAGAGATTAATCTTAGTATAGATAAAGCTGTGATGCTTTTACCTGAACCAGATTCACCTACTATACCTAAGGTTTCGCCATCCTTTAAATTAAATGAAATTCCATCAACTGCTTTTATTATCCCGTCCGGAACATAAAAATAAGTTCTTAAATCATTAATTTTTAAAATATCCATACTAAATTATATTTTATAATTTAAACCAATATTGCTACTTTTTAATCTAGGGTCTAGGATATCCCTTAGAC
>CAYLWJ010000099.1:0-5582 GCA_964387355.1 uncultured Actinomycetota bacterium
AGCTTTTAAATTATTATTATTAATTTAAGATTTTAAAAAAGATTTTAATAAATTTATATTTTGGTAATATTTTTTTACTTAAAATTAATTATATTCTAAAAAAATTATACTAGCACATTGAGATATGTAAATATATAATTATTATGAAAATATATAAGAAAATATATAATTAAAAATGTGTAGTTAAACGGGGTTGTTTGATAAAGGGATTATTTAATAAAAGGAATAATTGACAAGGAGGAATAAAATCGAAACAAATATTTTTAGACCAAATCGAAAAAAAATTCTTGCCTGGGAAATGTATGGAATTGTCTTTATTTTTCTTTTAGGTGCTTTATTTCATTTTATATTTGAATTAAGCGGAGGTTTAAAAATTGTAGCGTTATTTGGCGCAGTAAATGAAAGTGTTTGGGAGCATTTAAAGATAGGTTTTTGGCCTGCTTTTATTTGGGCAGTAATTGAACTTTTTACATTTGGAAAAAGAACAAAAAATTTCTTATTTGCAAAAGGTATGGCTTTTACTCTTCAGTCTTTATTAATTACTGGAATTTACTATGGTCTTGTTGCAGTTGGAATTGAAAGTCTTGCAGTTGATATATCAATTTTTTTTGTTTCAATAGCAATAGCTCAAATAGTAAGCTACAGGTTAAACCTTGTTCAAAAAAAATCAGCAGTTTTAAAGGTAGTTGGTTTAATATTTATATTAATAAACCTTGCAGGCTTTAGTCTTCTATCTTATTTTGCACCACAATGTCCTATTTTTAAGGATCCTATAAGTGGAGGGTATGGTATTGTTGAATAATATGAGAAATTTTAAACTTGGGTGTTAAAGCTTAAGTTTTAACCTTGCCTACTATAGGAAACTTTTCTAAGAATTCAATACCATGAGGTGCATCTTTTAAATCATTGGTTAAGTCTTTGCCTGCAATGTGAAGTGCTTGATGTTTTCCGTCTTTCCATAAAAAGCTTTCAGTTACATCATAAACTAAGCCATTGCAGGCAACGTATGCTTTATTATTATTTTTACCATTAAATTTTTTAAGGTCATTTAAACTAAATTCAATTAATTCATTCAATTCATTCATAAACTTAAATATTTATTTCAAAGTTAAAAATAGATTAATCGCTGTAATTTCTAATCTATTCAATTATTATGACCTTAATTATTATATTAACAATTAAACTACCTTAAAAATTTACCGACAAACGGTGAAGTTTCTCCTCTTCTCAAAAAATGCCCTGAAGGACCCTCGCCTAAAAACTCAGAGAACCAGCTCTCATGTTCTATTTCTTCATTTAAAATTGCTTGAGCTAAATCGTAGGTTCTATGATCTTTTCCTGCTGTTAAATTACAAATGTGAGTATAGCCTCTCACTGCACATCTCTCAGCCTCTACTAAAACCTTTAACATTGCCATTACATCTGTAGGGTCTTTTGGCAGAGCTGCAGGTGGACAAGCAGAAACATCGTGAAACTCTTTCATACTGTCTGGAAGTTTTCCTCCAAGTTCATAAATTCTTGGAACTATTGCCTCGAAGTGATTTCTGTCTTCAATTCTAGCAGTTTCAGCAATTTCTTTTATACCTTCACCTTGCAGACCTATCAAATTTACTCTAAGTATTGTGTAATAGTAATAGGTTGTAAGCTCAGCTCCTGCATTTTTTACAAGAAGTTCAATTATTTCATCTACTTTAAGTCCTGTTTTTTCTACCATTTCTCTTGTTACTTTTGCCATTTTTTCCTCCTGTCTTTTTATATTAAAAGTTAATTTAAATAAATAATTCAAGCTGAACAGGTCTAAATTTTAAAAACTCAACTAAACAATTTAAATAATAACAATTCTTTTTTAGTTGTCAATTATTAATAGTAAATAGTTAAAAAAATGGCAATTTATATTTTATTGCTTACTTTGTATCATTGCAAAGTAAATACTATAAAAGCAAAAAATTAGCTTTATTTAGCTTATTGTAAGTCTTATAATCTTTAATGTTATTTGTTGTAGCTTTTAATTTTATTTATTGTAACTTTATGTAGAATTAATTATTATTTTTAGTTTATTATTTTTAGTTCATTATATTTATTATGAGCAATTCAATTATTGTTTATAAAAAGCATAACTAAAAAAGTTAAATTTAAAAAAATTAATCTTAATAATCTAAAAAATTTAACAGTGAAAAAATTATAAGTAAAATTATAAGTAATATAATCAGTATTAAAATATAATAAATATTAAATATAATAGATTTAATAAAAAGCTAAACATAATAAAAAAACTTGGATAATAAAGAAAACTTAAAAATTAAAAAAAACATTAAAAAAGACAATAAAAAAGTCTCTAAAAAAAGTTATAAAACTCATTCTTATAGAAAAAAAGTTTCAACAATAATTATAATTTGTTTTTTTTGTTTAATATTAATTAGCTATTTTTCTTACTGGATATATTCAATAAGTAAAATAAATCAGTTTGCAAACATAGAATTAGAATCTTCACAGATTTTGCTTAATACTTATCAAAAATTCATTGGTAATAGCACAAATAGTAATTTTATAACAATTAATGATACAAAAATCCATTACATAGAAAAAGGTTCAGGCAGCAATTGTCTTATTTTTTTACATGGTTTTGGTGGTGGCTGGTTTTCTTATAGATTTAATTTAGATTTTTTTGCTGATAATGGGTTTAAGGTTTATGCAATTGATTTTAAAGGATTTGGATTTTCAGAAAGAAAAATAGATTCTGATTATTCTTATAAATCACAGGCTGAGCTTGTTTCAAATTTTATAATAGAGAAAAAACTAAAAAATATAGTCCTTATTGGACATTCGATGGGTGGACAAATTGCATTAATTACATTTGATTTATTACATAAGAAAGGCTTGGATGTTGTCAAAAAAATTATTTTAATAGATAGTGCGGGTATAGATGGAAATTTTAACAGTATTTTAAAAATTTTTTTAAATCAATCATTTATAGATATTCTTTATTTAAACTTAATAGTAAATAAACAAAGGTTTACAGAAATTTTTAGCTCTGCTTACTTTAATAAAGATAAGATAAGCGATGAGTGGATAAATTTTTATTTAACACCATTTAAAGTTAAAAATACAAATAAAGTTTATTTAAGTTTAATTAAAACTCAAAAGCCTTATGATATATCAGGTATATTAAGTAAGATGGATTTACCAGTTTTAATCATTTGGGGCGGAAATGATTCTTGGATTAATTTAGAAAATGCATATAAATTTAATAATTATGTTAAAAGTTCAAAATTAGTTATTATCCCTCAGGCGGGTCATTTGCCAATGGAAGAGAAACCTGAAATATTTAATGATATTGTTGTCAATTTTTTAACTGACAGCAAGTAAATCAAATAATATAAAAGACAACAAGCAATATTATAGTTATAATATTTAATATTTTAATTTTAGGATTTTATTCTAAAGATAATAAATAAAAAAAATTTAGTGCTAAATTTCATGATAAAATTAATAAAATTAGCAAAGTATATAAAAAGTGGTAAAAGTGGTAAATAATACAAGAAATACTAACAATAAAAGCAATACAAACAATATAGGAAAAACAATAAATACAAGAAATAAAAGTAACCAAATTGATAAAAATAACTACTCTAGTCCAATAGGAATATTTGATTCAGGGGTTGGAGGACTTACTGTATTAAAAGAAATTGAAAAACTTCTGCCAAATGAAAATTTTATTTATTTTGGTGACACTAAAAGGTTTCCATTTGGAACTAAAAGCCTTGATGAAGTAAAAAAATTTGCTTTTCAAATTACTAGATTCTTAATATCAAAAGGCATAAAACTCTTAGTTGTTGCTTGTAATACGGCATCTGCAGCTGCGCTTAAAGAGCTTCAGAATTTTTTTGAATTACCTATTATTGGTGTTATTGAGCCCGGGGCAAGAAAAGCAGCAAGTTTAACCTTAACAGGCAAAGTTGGAGTGATAGCAACTAATTCTACTGTTAAAAGCAAAGCATATTATAATGCCTTAAAACAAATAAATAACAATATTGAGGTTTTTTCATCAGCTGCATCTGAACTTGTAGAGTATATCGAAAGAGGTATTTTTAATGGAGAAGAATTGCAGCTTCAAATAAAAAAATATGTTACTTTTCTTTTAGATAAGGAAATTGATGTATTAATATTAGGTTGTACCCATTTTCCTTTAATTGAAAAGGAAATAAGTATATTCTGTAATAATTATATTCATACTGAAATTTATAATAAAGATATAAGTAAAAATGATGTAAGTAAAAATGATGTAAATGAAAATGGCATAGATAAAAATTTTATAAATAAAAATGAGGGCAAAACAAGTAAGTTATGCCGTAAAATAAAGTTGGTTAGTTCTGCTTTGGAAACTGCACGAGAGGTAAAAAATATTTTAGAAAGTAAAGGTTTAAAAAACGTTTTATCTAATAGGGCAGAAAAGGTTTTCTATGAAACTGGGTGTGACAGCAAATTTTTAGAAATAGGAAAGTATTTTTTAGGCTATAAAATAAATGAAGTTATAAAGGTGAGTCTTGATAGTTAAGGTTTAATTAAAATATAAACAGTAAAAAATATTTGATGATAAAAATAAAACAAGATAAAAGGGATGGCTGCAATGACTGAAATGAACTCATCTAAGTTAAGAGTAGATGGTAGAAGGTATGACCAAATTAGACCTATAAAAATTACTAGGAAATATATTTCTCATGCTGAAGGTTCAGTTTTTATTGAGATGGGTAATACTAGGGTAGTTTGCACTGCCTCTATTGAAGATAAAGTTCCACCTTTTTTAAAAGGGAAAGGTCAAGGCTGGATTACTGCAGAGTATGATATGCTTCCACGATCAGCGCCGCAAAGGATATTGAGACCACAAATTACAGGAAAAATTAGCGGTAGGTTTCATGAGATCCAGAGACTTATCGGAAGGTCATTAAGAGCTGTAGTTGATCTATCAAAGATTGGAGAACGAACTATTTGGATAGACTGTGATGTAATTGAAGCAGATGGAGGGACAAGAACAGCTTCCATAAATGGAAGTTTTATTGCTTTATATGATAGCCTAAAAAATTTAGTTGACCAAAAAATCATTGAACAAATGCCTATAAATAATTTTTTGTCTGCAATGAGTGTTGGAATTGTACAAAACCAGGTAATGGTTGATTTATGTTTTTATGAGGACAGCAATGCGCAAGTTGACATGAATGTTGTAATGGATTCGAGTGGTAATTTTATAGAAATTCAGTCTAGTGGAGAAGGTTCAACGTTTTCAAAAAGTCAATTTGAAGAAATGCTTAATTTATCTGTTAGATCGCTTTGGGAAATTATTGACCTAGAAAAAAAGATATTACTAGGCGGATAAATATTACTCGGCAGCTAATCTAATTAAATTAATACTGATAATGTAATTTTAATAATATAATTCTAAATGACAGCTTATAACCCTAACAATGTTTTAAGCTTTAAATTAAATAATAGTTAATTGAATATAATAGCAAATGGTATTAGTTTATGCTGAATAATTCATTACTTTGTAAAAAATTTGAATTCATTAAGCTCAAATTTTTTTAGTT
>CAYLWJ010000100.1:0-12731 GCA_964387355.1 uncultured Actinomycetota bacterium
ATAATAATCTGAATTAATTTTTATAATCTCTTTTATTTCTAATATTTTAGATATACAATACAAAAATATATATAAATTATAATCAACTTTTTTTTGTTTTTTTATGCCTATTTATTAAATAAAAAGTAAAAGGTTAAATAATGATAAAAAAAATTTTTTTGTAAATATTGTAATTACAATTGTTCTAATTTTTTCCAAAGCTGCATTACTTTTAGCATACATACTGTAATATACCTGTCTGGCATATAAGCCAAGTCGATTTTTTAATTTTTTGAATAATAAGAAATTTTTAAAATATTATTATTAATAAAATATAATAATTTTATTAAGCTAGGAGAATTTATGAAAAAAAATAAATTATTTGTATTTATTGCTCTACTGACAACAGTGATTTTTTTTAGTCTTGCAGCAATTTGCAACCAATGTGGAATAATAACTCCTGGAACAACCACTGAAGCTGCTACCAAAAAACCAATTGAAGAAGAAAATGAATCAATTGTACAACAAACAACCTCAACGATAACTGAGCAAGAGACTATTAAAGAAACAATAGCTGATACAGTAGCTACAGCTACAAAGCCAACTGTCAATATAGATATGATTTATGGTCCTGTTATTGAAGGTAACTTATGCGTACAAAGATTTAAGGCAATTATAACTGGCACACCAAAACCGACAATAAAGTGGAATCATGATGATAGCAACGGATCTTTTGGAAAAGACATAGCTCAAGTAAACTTAAAATACGGAGAAGAGTTAGACTTAAAGGTTACAGTAACCAACTCAGCTGGATCTGCCAGCGCAACAATACATGTAAAGTATGAACTTCCAACACAGCCATCTGAAACTATAAAATTAGTCAGTTTTACATTTGACCCTAAGTCAGGTCCAGCAGGTACAGAGGTTAAGCTAAATCTTAGTGAACCAATAGATACCCCCGTGACAGTATATTATAATGGTCAACAAATCTTGTGGGTTATCTTTACTAAGACGGCCTCACCCGATGGTAAGACTCTTACGGTGACAATACCTGATGGCGCAAGCAGTGACTATTTTGAATTAAAGTGGGATGGAAATAGCGTGAAGTCTTCAGAGAAATTCAATGTTACGGCAAAAACAACAGTGCAAAAAATAATATATGCTTCTGCTGGTGGAACCGTATGGAGTTCCGGTCAAGTGTATATTGATGATGCATCTGTTGGAGAATCACGCAATGAAGACGCTGGGTTAAGAGGTTTTTTGAGTTTTGATATTGCAAGTATACCCCCAGAAGCTATCATCCAATCTGCTACTTTAGATATCAGTAATTACTATGTTCGCTCAGGATTCCAAGATCCTTTCGGTGGAAACCCCCTCGGCTTTTTTAAAGTCTTTAACCAAAATTATGGCGATCTTGATGGTGGTGATTTAAATAACACTGGTATACTGCTTTACGAAGCAAGTAGTTGGCCAGCACCAGCAAATATTGATATAAAGGCTACATTGCAGAGTGTCATCATTAGCGGATATAAAAAATATCAGGTTCGCCTTCAGTTTGAAACTGATTTTTATAGTGATGGTATTGCTTATCTAGCTTCATTTAATATCCCCACAGCAAAGCTAACTGTTACATACCAATGATAACCTAAAATTCTAATACAATCAAAGCTGGCAGATCTTATAACATTTTCTTGGGGTTGTTTTTGTATATAATTATTTACAAACATTTATCTCTATTAATTTTTGCCTTAAAAAAGAAAATTAAAAATTACTTAAACTGCTAAAATTATTATATTTTTTTAATATTATAGCTTTTTTACAATGATAAATAAACAACGGTTTTATCTCCAAAATTAGATTTTTTTATAATCTTTAGATTTGAGATTTCAAATTCAATATCTTTTTTAAAAAAAAATTCATAAATAACTATAGAATCTTTATTAATAATTTTACCTGTTGATAAAATTTTAAATATATTATGCATTATTTCTGGGTTTATTTTATAAGGAGGATCTATAAAAATTATATCAAAGATGACATTAGATTGATTTTTTAAAAAATCAACAACATCACTTTTATAAACTTTAATAATACTTTTGGAACTGTGTTTATTATCATAATCTTGATTTAATAACTTTAAATTTTCATTTATTAACCTTATAGACTTTAAGCTATTATCAACAAAATAAACAAGATTAGCTCCTCTGCTTAATGCTTCTATCCCGATAGAGCCTGAGCCAGCAAAAAGATCCAAGAAAAAGCTATCTTTAATATTTTCTGAAATTACATTAAAAATACTTTCTTTTACTCTATCTTGTGTAGGTCTTATATCATAATCTTTTGGTACTTTTAACTTTAAACCTTTATATTTCCCTGATATAACTCTAATAAAATATCACCCTTAATTAAAATAATCACCCTTAATTAAAATATCGCAATTGATTAAAATATCAATTTATTCAACAGAAAATATATAAGGATATAAAGGTTGTCCACCTTTATGAAATTCTATTTCAAGTTGTGGAAAAAGATTGTTAATTTTTTCTTTAATTTTTTTATTATCATCTAAAGTGACTTCCTGTCCAAAATAAAAAGTTACAACTTCTTCGTTTCCTGTAACCATATCACGTAACAAATCTAAAACACAATCAATTAAATTATCAGAAATAACTTTTACTTTTCCATCTGCAAGTCCTATATAATCACCTTTTTTTATTTTTCCAACAAATAAATTTGCATCTCTGACTGCCCTTGTTACTTCTCCAGTTTTTGTAGTAGAAATTGCTTTATTCATATTATCTAAATTTTCTTCAATAGTTAAATCAGGATTAAATATCAATGCTGCAGCAATTCCCTGAGGTATAGTTGTAGTAGGAATCACAAATATATTTTTCTTAATAATTTTCTTTGCTTGGTTTGCAGTAAGGATTATATTTTTATTATTTGGAAGTAAAATAATATTATTACTTTCAGTTTTACTGATAGCCTTTACAATCTCATAAGTAGAAGGATTCATGCTTTGACCGCCTTTAATTACAATATCAACTCCTAAGCTTTTAAATATTTCTTCAAAGCCTTCACCGTTTGCAATTGCTACAATAATAGTTTCTTTGGTAATATCTTTTATTTCTTCTATAGTCTCAGTGCTTGCTGCTTGCTTACTTTGGTCAATCATGTTGTTAATTTGTATATCATGTATAGTTCCTTCTTTTAAAGCTCTATGTAGAACTTTTTGAGGGTAATTAGTATGAACATGAATTTTTACAAGATTAGATGAACCTACTACAAGGGCGCTATCACCAAGGTTTTCAATGTCTTGCCTTAATCCTGTTAAATTTATATTTTCACCTTTTACAATTAATTCTGTGCAATAAATATTTTTTATTTCAGAAATTAAATCAAGCTTTTTTAAATTTGAGGGCTCAAGCGTTTCCTCTTCATTTTCTAAACCTGTCTGACTTATATATTCTATTTTTTGAGATGTCTTTTCAATATTTTTTTGTTCTTCTTTTGCTTCTCTTTCTTTATTATCATTATTATCTATAATAGAAACTTTTTCTTTCTTAACACTACTAATGTCTTTCAATGCCTTTTTTAATCCAATTAAAATAACTAGTAACCCTTGTGCTCCTGCATCTACTACACCAGCTTGCTTTAAAACAGGCAGTAAATAAGTTGTCCTTAAAACAGATTTTTCTGTTTCATGAATAATAATGTCTAATAAAGATAAATAATCATTAAAATTGTTGAAATTATTAAAATTATTACCGTTATTGCTATTTGTATTAATTGATTCTAAAAACTTATATATATCTTTTATGGTTGTAAGAATAGTTCCTTCAGTTGGGTTTTGAACAGAGCTATATGCAAGCTCCATTGAAGATTTTGCAGCTTCTTTTAATGTTTCAAAATTTATAACTTCCTTTTTTATTATAATATCAAAAAACCCCTTTAATATTTGTGACAATATAACACCAGAATTACCACGTGCTCCCATTAAAGCCCCATAAGATATCTTATCTGAAATTGTTTTTAAGTCAAAGCTATCAGAATTTAAAAGTTCCTTTTGAATAGATTTGAGGGTTAAAAGCATGTTTGTTCCTGTATCACCATCTGGAACTGGAAAAACATTTAAATTATTTATTTTACTTTCGTTTTCTTTGAAAGTATCTACTATTATATTTATGATATCTATAATATTATTATTAAGATTAACTGTCTTGTTTTCTATGTTATTCATTTTTACCATTCACATTTTTTAAACTAGATATTTAATATTATATATTTAATATATTTATATTGTTTTTTACATTATTTTTTTATTACTTATCTTTTTCTAATTTAATGTAATAATTTTAATTCAATTACATTAAAAAAATCAAATTAAACATTAAAAGATTAGCATCATATTTTTACAGTATTTTTAAAATACCTTAGATGCTAATCCTAAAAAAATTTCATATTGTAAATTACTAAATTAAGTGATAATATACCTTCGATTTTATATTAATAATAACGATTATTTTTATAAATAGTTGCAATAAAGTTGCAATAAAATAAATTATTGTAAGTTTTATAAAAATTAATATAAGTTTTATTTTAGATAGGAGTTAACATGTCAAATATATGTGAAATTTGTGGAAAACAGCCATCATTTGGCAATAATGTGAGCCACTCACATAAAAAGACAAAAAGAATATTTAAACCAAATATAATTAAGACAAAAGTTGAAATAAATGGCAAAGTTAAAAGCATAAGAGTTTGTACTAAATGTTTAAAAGCAGGAAAAGTTAAAAAAGCCGTTTAAGTTTACTTAAAGAGTTTTTTCAAGTATAGCAATAAAACCTGCCTCACTTTTAAAATAATAAGGCATTATTTCAAAATAGTCATCCTCGTCTTGTTTTAATTTTGCTATTTTAAAATTGAATTTATTTAATTTTAAAAAATTATTTATTACATTTTGATTTTCTATACAAGAAATTGTACAAGTATAAAATAAAATCTTTCCTTTTGGTTTTAAATATTTAATACAGTTATTTAACATTTTAAAACTTAATTCTGATAATCTTATAACATCTTCATAACTTTTATTATACTTTACATCAGGATTTTTACTTATTGTTCCAAATGCGCTACAAGGTGGGTCAATTAATATTTTGTCAAAATAATTATTAAAATTTAATTTTTGTTTAAAAAAACTTATTTTTTCTAAAAAGTTATTTTCAGATATATCTGAGTTAACAAGAGTTATATTATTTAGTTGAAGTCTACTAATGTTTTCTTTAAAAAGGTTTAATCTTTTCTCGCTAATATCAACAGAAACTATTTCACATTTATTATTTGTTAGTTCTGCAATATAAGTTGCTTTACCGCCAGGCGCACCACACAAATCTAAAATTTTTTCATTTTCACCAGGGTTTAAAAAAAACTTAACTGCAATTTGAGAAGATAAATCATTTATAGAAAAATAACCATTTTTAAAACAACAAAGCTCTTTTAATCCTTGTGTACTTTTTAAAACTAAAACATCTTCTAAAAGTTTTTCTTTCATTTTAATTAAGTTCAATATGAATTTTGGAAAAGAATTTTTATTTTTTTTATCTTCATCTATTAATGTATGTATTTGAGAAAATTCAGGTAAATAAATTGGGTCAATTACATTTTTTAATTCAGTATTATTCAGTAATTGCTCTTTTGAAATTTTACATCTATTTACTCTTATAAAATTATAAGTTTCATCATTTAAACTTTTGCAAAGCTTTTCAATTTTATTAAGGCTAAAATTTTTATTCCAGTATTCAATAAGCCACAAAGGAAATGAGTGTAAAATACTTAATTTTAAAGTATTATTTTTAACATTATCATTTAAATGTTTGCTTATATAATCATAAAGATTGTCAATACTGCTAATTTTTCTAAGAACTGCATTTACAAACTTGGCGGTATGTACTCCTGAAATTTTTTTTGTAATTTCTACACCTTCATTTAAGACAGCGTAATGTGCTATTTTTTTTAAAAAAAACAATTGATAAATAGATAACCTAAGTAAATTTAATACTTCAAAATTAATTTTTTCAATTTTAATATTAGAAAAAATCTTAATTGTATAATCAATTAAGTATAAAAATTTTACAGTGCCTTTTACTATGTTATAGATTAATCTCTTGTCTTGTTCTGAAAAATTATTTTTTTTAAAAAAATCATTAATTATTTTTTTTAAGGTAAGGGAGGTATTTTTATTTGAAAAATATATGTTTAAAATTTTTAAAGAAGCAACCCTTGCATTTTCCATTTTTTATTTACTATATTATTTTTTATTTTCACTATATAAGCCGCTATATTAACTTAACTGCAATATTAACTATATTATTTACTATTTTCATTTTTTATCTACTACACCTTAAAAATCATATCCCAAAAAAATCTCCTTGTTTTATTTTATACCCATTAATAAAATCTACATAACTCATTTCATTTTTTCCAGCAGGTTTGATTTTTTCAATAAAGATACATTCAATATTTTTAGTATTTTTAATACTTCCTTTAATATTTTTTTCTTTACATTTAACAAATAGTCCATCCTTTTCAGCATGTATAACTTGTCCACTTTTAAAATTAACTGCTATTTCTCTTGGTAAAAAAACTTTTCTTACTTTTAAAATTTTTACTAACTTGCCTTTAAAAGTAGTTATACACGCAGGTGAACAGCCAAAAGCTCTAACTTTGTTAAAAATTTTTTCTGCTTTTTCATCCCAATTTATAATTGTATCTTCTTTTTTATATATTCTTGTATAACTGATACCCTTTTTACTCTGTGGAAAAGTTGGAAATTTTAAATTCTCTTTTTTATAAACTTCTAATAAGTCTAGAAGACCAATAAGAACTTTACTACCTAAAATTATAATTTTATTTTCTAAACTCTCCCTATTATCATTTAAATCAATAGGAAATTTAATTTGAGTGTAAATATCTCCAGTATCCACCTCTTCTTCAACCTTAATCAAACTTATTCCAGTTTGTTTATCACCATTAAGCAAAGCGGCAGTTATTGGCGAAGGACCTCTGTATTTTGGAAGCAATGAGGGGTGTAAATTAATTGTTTTATCCAAAACTATCTGAAAGAATTTTTGAGGAAATATTTTTCCAAAAGATACAACAACTGCATAGTCAAAATTTAAACTTGAAAGCCAATTATAAAAAAAATCATTAAAGATTTCTATTTCTATACAGTTTAAATTATTAAAATCAGCATATTCCTTTACAGGATTAGGCGTAGGTTTTGTACCTCTAGACCTTATTTTTTGAACGCCAGTTACTACTCCAGCTATCTCATGTTTTGAATTATTAACTGCATTTAAAAATGGTATTGAAAATTCTGATGAACCAAAAAACAAAATTTTCACAAAACATTGTTCCTTGTAATCTTTGATAAAAACTCTTTTCTTTCTTCAGGTTTTAAATGATCAATAAAAAGAATCCCGTTAAGGTGGTCTACTTCATGAAGAAATATTCTTGCAGCTATATCTTCAGCCTCAATTTCAACTTCTTTTCCCTTAAGATTTAAAGCTTTAAATATAATTTTTTTTGGTCTTAAAACAACTGTTTTTACAGAATATAAGCTTAAACAACCTTCAAGTTCCTTAACAGGTGTGTTATCAATAATTTGAATTTCAGGATTAATGAATGTTTCAAATTTCTCACCAGTATAAACTACTATAATCCTTTTTAAGATGCCTATCTGACAAGCAGCAAGCCCTACTCCAGATATCTCTTCATCTGTAACTGTGTCAATCATATCAGAAGCAATTTTAATAATATTTTTATCAATAATATCAATTGTTTTACATTTTTCCCTTAAAATTGGGTCACCTATTTTTCTAATTTTTTGTATTGCCATAATATTACTTTAAAATATTAAAAATTCCTTCATAATAATCAAAATATAAATATATTTGTTAATTTAATTTATTAATAAATTTATTTGTTCCAATCTAAAATTTTGTAATAAAGAAGTAAAATTTTACCATTATTACTATTATTACTATTATACTATTATATTATTATAATATTTTATATACTCCATTCTACTTATAAACTTTTTAAAAAGTTTAAATTTATTTTAATTTATCATAATTATTTTAATATTATATTTTAGAAAGCTTATAAAATCCATACAGGGTCAACATCTATAATAATTTTAACTTCTTTTTTTCTTTTAAAATTTTCCATTGTTTTTAAAAGCAAACTATTAAATTTACCTATTTCTCTAACTTTAATTATAGCATGCCATCTAAAATTAAAGTTAATTTTACTAAATGGCGCGGGCGATGGTCCTAAAATTTTATAATCAACTTTATCAATTTTTTCAATATTATATAAAAGATTATCAAGTTGATTTATAACATCTGATTCGTTCTTTCCTGATGCAATAATATTTAAAATATTGGAAAAAGGTGGATAATCTAGTTCTTTTCTATTTTTTAACTCATAAAAATAAAAATTTTCATAACTATCAGTAATAAAATTTTTTAAAATTATGTTATCGGGTTGGTAAGTTTGTATTAAAAATTTTGAAGAGTTATCTTGTTTTAAAATATTTTTTAATTTTTCTAATAATTGGAATACCCTTTCATTTACATGAAAATCAGGAAAAATAAAAAACTTATCAAAATCAATAATAGCAATCAAACCTATGTTTTGAATATATAGCCCGTCAAGCAGTTGGTTAAAAATAATTTGTGTAGTTAACAATATAGAAGGATTGGTTTTTTTTATTTTATCTAAAAAAGTCTCATCATTTCTATTTTTTTTAATTGTTTCAGAGTCAATTCTAAAAATTTGTGTATCTGTAAATCTCTTTTTTAATTTTGCTTCAATTTTTTCTATACCAATGCCTTTAAATTCAAAATTTTTACAGCCACAATTTGTACACATTCCTTGAAAAATAATTTTAGAACCGCAGTGATGACAGACCAGTAAATTACTATCACGATGAAATCTTAAAGGAGTTGCGCATTTACTACAATTTGGAATATATCCACAGCTTTTACATATTACAAAGCTAGCAAAGCCTTTTTTATTAACAAATAGCAAAGCTTTATTTTTAGAATTAATTTGCTCTAAAATGTTTTGATGTAATATATTTGTTATTATAAAATCTTCTTTTAGTGAATCAATTTTTTTTAAATCTACTATAATTTTTTCAATTTTTACTGAACTAGAATCTTTCTTACACCAATTTAATAAATTAAAACTATCATTTTTTTTAGAATTAAATAAATACATTGTCTTAATTGAAGGTGAATTACTAAAAAATATTAAAGGTATTTTTAATAGTTTACACAATTTTATAGCAACATCTTGAGTGTTATATCTAATAGCTGTTGGGTCTTTGTAAGAAGTGTCATGTTCATCATCCAATATAACGATTCCTAAATTCTTTGTTGGCAGAAACAAAGTAGACCTTGTTCCTAAAATTATTCTATATTTTCCAGTTAAAATTTCTTCCCATAATTTAATTCTATCTTTTTTCTTAATTTCAGAATGATAAAAACAAGTTTTATCTTTTAAATCTTTATTTAACTTATCAAAAAAAAATTTTGCTGATAAAATTACTGGAAATATAAGCATTATATTTTTATCTTTTTTTAAGCATTCATAACAAATCTTGTTAATTAATTGTATTTTTTCATTTAATAAAATATCTTTTATTAAAATTGAATTAAATTTATCACTCTCTAGCAAGCTTTTAATTTTTTCATAATTATTTATAAAATTGTTATCTTCAAAAATAAAATTTTTATCATTTAGCTGTTTTAAATTGTTACAATTATCATTAGAATTATCTTTTACACTAAGATTGGTAGAATTAAAAATTTTTAAAAGGTTTTTCTTTTCTAATGGTGGAAAAAAAAGATTAGCTATTTTACTGAAAGGCTGAACATAGTAATTGCTCATCCAATGAATTAATTTTAACTTTTGAATGTCTATAAATTTAAAATTTGTAAAGCTTTCCTCAATTTTTTTTATGTCACTTTTTTTTACATTGGTTTTATTTTTTAGACGGGTGACATAACCAATTTCTTTTCTATTTTTAAATGGAACTAAAACTACACTGCCAAGACTTAAATTATTTAATAAGTTTTCAGGAATTTCATAGTCAAATGGATGATTAACTTCAGCAGTTTTTATATTAATATAAACTTCTGCATATTTCATTTTAAGCCTAAAAAGCTTTTTATAGCATCTACTTTATCAAGTTTTTCCCAAGTGAAATCTCTATCATGTCTTCCAAAATGACCATACGCAGCAGTTTTTTTATAAATTGGTCTTAAAAGATCTAAGTCTCTTATTATTGCACCTGGTCTTAAATCAAACAACTCTTTAATAGTATTTTCAATTTTTAATTTATCAACTTTTTCTGTCCCAAAAGTATCAACCATAATAGATATTGGGTGCGAAACACCTATTGCATATGCAATCTCTATTTCAATTTTATCAGCTACCCCAGCTGCAACTAAATTCTTTGCTACATATCTTGCTGCATAGCTTGCAGACCTGTCAACTTTTGTGGGGTCTTTTCCAGAAAATGCTCCACCACCATGTCTAGCATATCCACCATAAGTATCAACAATTATTTTTCTCCCAGTAAGACCCGTATCCCCCATTGGGCCACCAATTGTAAATTCTCCAGTTGGGTTAACGTATAATTTTAAATTCGGCGAAATATATTGTTCAGGTATAATTGGCTTTATCACAAATTCCCTAATATCTGGTTCAATTTGTGCATTTATATCAATCATTGGTTTATGTTGACATGAAACCACTACAGTTTCAACTGATACGGGTTTTCCATCTACATAAGAAACTGTAACTTGCGTTTTGCCATCTGGTCTTAAATAAGGAAGAATTCCTGCTTTTCTAACTTCTGCTAAACGATGAGCTAATTTATGAGCAAGTAATATAGGTAAAGGCATTAGTTCAGGCGTTTCATTACAAGCAAATCCAAACATCATACCTTGGTCTCCAGCACCAATCTGGTCAATGTCATCTTCGTATCCATTGCCAATTCTTGCTTCAAATGATTTATTAACACCTTGAGCTATATTTGGAGACTGCTTTCCAATTGATGTAATAACACCACAAGTTTCATAATCAAATCCATATTTTGCTCTTGTATATCCTATATTTTTAATAACATCTCTTACTATATCTGGTATTTCAACATATGTTTCTGTAGTAATTTCCCCTGCAACTACAACAATTCCTGTCTTTAACAATGTTTCAACAGCCACTCTTGCATTTTTATCTTCAGCAATTATTGCATCAAGAATTGCGTCAGAAATTTGGTCTGCCATTTTATCTGGATGTCCTTCAGTAACTGATTCTGAAGTAAAAACATAACTGCCTTTTTTATTCAAGTTTTCCTCCTGTCAATTAAATAAAAATTTATCTATTTTATTTGTATATTTTAAAAAATTTTATAAATAATTTAAAATAATATTATAAATATTTCTTGCAATAATTCGTTTTCTACTTTTTTCTATCTTTATTTCTTTAAAATCTTTTGTAATTATTATAACTTCATTAAAATCGCTCTCAAAACCTATATCACTTCTAGATATATCATTTAAAACCATCATATCAATATTTTTTCCTGACATCTTATTTTTTGTATTCTCTATATTTTCACCACTCTCAGCTGAAAAACCAACAATAAATTGATTTGGCTTTTTCCTCTCTGAAATATAATTTAAAATATTGATGTTTTCTTTAAATATTAACTTTGAAATTAAACCATCACTTTTTTTTAATTTATAATCATATTTTGTTTCTGGGACAACATCACTTACAGCAGCAGCCATTATTATAATATCAACATCATTAAAATATTTATTAATTTTATCTAACATTTGCTCTGTATTCTGAACATATATAAGTTCTACACCATAAGGTTTTAAGGATTTATTTGATGTTATAAGTATAACTTTTTGCGCACCTCTAAAATAAGCTTCTTGAGCTAGTTCAAAACCCATTTTTCCACTTGATAGATTTGATATATATCTTACACTATCAATAAATTCTCTTGTAGCTCCAGCTGTTATTAAAACTTTCTTACCTTTTAAATCGTTTTTAAACTTTAATAAATCTGCTAATTTTTCAATAATTTTTTCAATATCTGCTAATTTTCCAATTCCTTCTTGGCCGCAAGCAAGCCTACCTTTTTGTGGCTCAACAATAAAATATTTGCCAGTTTGAGTCATTTTTAAAATATTATTTAAAATTTCATTATTTAGATACATAGCTTCATTCATTGCTGGAGCAACTACAACAGGACAAAGTGAGGATATAACTGTAGTTGTTAAGAAATTATCACAAATTCCATTTGCAAGTTTTGAAATTGTATTAGCAGTTGCTGGAGCAATCAAAATGATATCTGCCTGATGGGATAGCGAAATATGATAAATCTTTGACTCATTTTCAAATTGTTTAAAAATTGCTTTATTGCCAGTAATTGAACTAAGAGTTAAAGGGCTTATAAAATTAAGTGAGTTTGGCGTTAAAACTGGAAAAACTTCTGAATTCAATTTAACTAGATTAGAGCATATTTCAGCAGCTTTATAAGCTGCAATAGAGGCAGTAACACCAACTATAATTTTTTTATTTTTAAAAATTAAATTATACTCATCATTCATTAGAAAAAATACTTATTCTTATTAAACTTAAAATATATATAATATTACATATAATAA
>CAYLWJ010000101.1:0-36828 GCA_964387355.1 uncultured Actinomycetota bacterium
TCAATTTTTTCTTCACATAAACCAAATTTAGTTGGTCCAATTAGATCGGCAAGGCCTTATTATGCAGAAATTGCTGCAGGATTTGACCCAATTTATGTATTTTGGGGGACACATCCTTCTTTTTATATTGTAATTCAGAACCTAGGGCTTGATTACTTATCACCACTAGGAGATACAAGCGGGGCTTCTTCTATTACTGGAAATTTTGTTGATCCTGGTTCAGGTGAAGGGAAAGATGCTATTAGAGATACTTCAAGAGTTGCACCTCATAATGCATATGTTAGAGTTCCAAGAATGTATGAAATTGCTCAAAATCTTGGTTATCCTATTGAGGGCGGACAATCCCCATTTCATTTTAAAAATGAGGCTTCTGAGGGAAATAGGGGAGATATTAGCAATATAACAGTAGATATATCTAGTGCAAGTTATAAAGTTAATTTTCAATATGATAAACAAACAAATACTTATTTGAGGTTTTGCGGTGGTGCGCCATCAATGGATAGGGAAACAGGTAAACAAATAACAGTAAATAATGTTATAGTTTTGTTTACTGATATTAGAAATTCCGGTAATAAAGAAGGTCACATGATAGTTAGAACAACTCAAGGTGGAGATGCTTTATATTTTATGGATGGTAAAGTAATTGAAGGCACTTGGAATAGAACAAGTGCTTTAGAACCATTCGAGTTTAAAGATAAAACTGGCAATACAGTTTTAACTAATATAGGCCAAACTTGGGTTATAATGACTGAAAATATAGGAAAAGTTGATTATTAAAAAAGTTAAAAAAGTTGTTAAAAAAGTTGATTATTAAAAAAGAAAATATTTTAAGGTTAAATAATATCCTTAAATTTCCCTTAAATTTTTAAATATACTTTATACTTAAATGTCCTTAAAATATTATTTATTTTCAATTTAATAAATGAAACCGTATGACGATCAATTAAAAATATCAAATGATGATTTTACGGAAGTTCAAAATAAAATTTTTAATATTTATAAAAATAAAATTTTAGACAAATTGTTATTCCCAAGTTCAGTAATTCAACAAAAAATTGCTGAGCTTGGAAAACAAATTACTGTAGATTATAAAGATAAAGAACCAATACTTATTAGTGTCTTAAGAGGTGGAGTAGTTTTTCTTTCTGATTTAATAAGAACAATAGATTTAGAAATAAGTATTGATTTTATTGGAATATCAACTTACCCTACAAATAAAAATATCCAATCCGATAATAGAAATAAAAAAAATACAGGTGTTGTAAAAATTACTAAAGACTTAGAAGAATCTATTGAGGGTAGAGACATAATAATTATAGAAGATATTATTGATACAGGCTTAACCATTTCATATTTATTAAGAAATTTAATGTCTAGAAATCCTAACAGCGTAGAAATTTGTACTTTGCTTGACAGAAATATTAGAAGGATTGCAGATATAAGAATAAAATATAAAGGTTTTACAATTGGTGAAGAGTTTGTTGTTGGATACGGTCTTGATTATAAACAGAAATTTAGAAACTTAAATTCAATTTATACTTTAAATTTAAATTTAATAAAAAAGGAAATAGAAACATTGGTAGTTTAAAAAAGAAGCGTTATTTACAAAAAAATGATATAATTAAATTACAACTTTTTAAAGATATTTGGTATTAATAGAAATGACAAAAGACTATAAAAATTTAGAAAATAGACAAAAAGTAGAAATGACTTTAGAGGGTGTAAGAATAGAGTTTCCATCTCAACGACCAATACTGCTATTAAAAGAAAAGGATGGTAATAGATATTTACCAATATGGGTAGGAGCTTTTGAAGCTAGTGCTATAGCTTTAGAGGTATCCAATATTAAAACACCTCGTCCAATGACCCATGATCTAATTGTTAATATTTTTAGAAGTTTAAATATTAAGGTTGATACTATTGAAGTTTGTGATATTAGAGATAACACATTTTATGCTTATTTAAACCTAGTCTACTTAGATAATAAAAAAATAAAGATTGATTCAAGACCATCAGATGCAATTGCGATAGCTGTTAGAGAAAAATGCAAAATTTATTCTTCAGAACATGTTTTAAGATTAGCTGGAATAGAAATTCAAACAATTGAAGATGAGATAAAAAAGTTTAGAGATTTTTTAGACCATGTAAAACCTGAGGATTTTAACAAATAAGTTAATAAGTACTAAATAAATACACAAATGAATTTTTATTAATCAAAAACCCCTTAGTGATATCTTAATGAGAAAAGTTAAAAACATTTCTAACTTTACTTATAAAAATATTAATTTCGCTCATGCTAGCGAGCTTGAATTTGCAAAAATCTTAGATTTTTATGGCATAAGTTGGCAATACGAACCAAAAACCTTTCCTCTAGAGTTAGATGGGGAAGGTAACCCTATTGTTAGCTTTACTCCTGACTTTTATTTACCAGAATTTAATCTTTTTATTGAGCTTACTACATTAAATCAAAAACTTGTTACAAAAAAAAATAGAAAATTAAAAAAATTAAAGGAATTATATCCAGAAATAAATATAAA
Source organism: uncultured Actinomycetota bacterium (assembly GCA_964387355.1). GTDB lineage: Bacteria > Actinomycetota > Humimicrobiia > Humimicrobiales > Humimicrobiaceae > Calidifonticultor. Next base: position 2,538 of record CAYLWJ010000101.1, read on the forward strand.
ATTGTTTTATAGAAAAGATTTTCATAGTTTAATATTTAGTAAAAAAATAAATAAATAAAAGATAAAAATAAAAAACAATATAAAAATAAATAAGGATAAATAAAAAATAATAAAATATATAATAAATATTATAATAAAAGAAGAGAATAATCAGGGTAATCAAAAGATTTAAAAAATTTAAAAGTTTACATAATGTATATTATCGGAAGTTATATTTATTCTTAAAATTATATTATTTATATTATTTAAATTTAATTACAATGTCAAACAATCAAGTATTTATCAATTAATTATTAAGTAATATGTTTGCTTTTGCTATAAAAGTTAAAATATCATTTAAATATCAATGAATACTTTTTATATAGTTTGTTTTTATTAAAGTATATTAAAGTGTAGTTTTTATTTATTATTAAAAAAATTATTTAAAAAATTAGTTAGTTTATGTTGCATTGAATTTATTAAAAATTTTTATTAAAAATTTTTAAAATATAGTTTTAACTAAAAATATAAAAAATAAGAAAAAAAGCAGATAATAATTAAAATAAAAATATAAAAAAATAAATATTAAAATAAATAATAATTATAATAATTAAATTCCAGTACTACCAAAACCATTTTCATTACGTGTTGTAGTATCTAGTTCTTCAACTTCAACAAATTTTACTGTCTCAACTTTTTTTATTACAAGCTGACAAATTTTATCACCTTTTTTTATAAAAAAAGAATTATCTTTATCTAAATTAATTAATATAACATTTATTTCACCTCTATAGCATGAATCTATAAGGCCAGGACTATTTACTAATGCAATTCCATTTTTAATTGCTAAACCTGATCTTGGCTGAACAAAACCAGCATATCCTTCAGGGATAGCAATTTTTATGCCTGTCGGAATAAGTTTACGCTCAAAAGGTTTAATCTCACAGTCGACTGTGCTATATAAATCAACTCCAGCATCTCCTTGATGTGCATAACTTGGTAAAGGCAAACTTTTATCAAGACGTTTTATTTTTATTTCTAACATTTAATATAACTTTTTAAAGACATATCATATATTATAAATTTTGTAATATTATAATACATTTTTAATTTTTTTAATTATTTTTTGCTGAATAATTGACTATAATTTTAAAAATTTAAAAATTTTGTGCTTAATGTTGTTATTAATGAATTCATTTTTTACTATAATGATGAACTATTGTTTAATTGTTCAGCATACATTAATTAATTTTGATTCAGAATTGGTATAAATACTTCTTTTTTATTTTCACAATCACTATTAAGATCTTTAATATTATTTATCCTTTTTATCTCTGAAATTATTTTATCTTTATTGTCCTCTTTAATATAGGAAGAGATTATATTATTTATGTCTTTATTTTTATCAACAATAACTAATTTATATTTAACTGGCTTATTGTTATCATAAAATTTTTCTTTATTTGAATAAATAGCAATAATTACAAGAGCTGATACAAAAATAAAAATTATAATAGTAAATATTTTATAAAAAATTTTTAAAATTTTTATCATTTTACAATTCTCTCCTCTAATTCATTTTCTAATTATTTTAATTTAATTAATTAAAAATTATTCTATGTAAAATTTTTTGTAAAATTTAAAATTAATATTTAAAAATTAATATATTTAGAATTTTATAATATAAAACAAATGTTCGCTATTATCAATATATGATATTACGAACAAATGTTTGTGTCAATACTTTTTTGTTTCTTTTTTCTTATTTTTTATTTTTTTTGTTCAACAAAATAAAAAAAAGTAATAAAATAAAAAAAATAAAAGGAAAAAACTAAAGAATATTATTAAATTTATAATTTAAAATTAAAGAAGAAGAGAAATAAGTTAAAAGAAATAAAATAAAAAATGAGTAATTCTATAGTTAAATTAGCTACTGTACAATTTGACAGTATAGACCCAGATAAAACACTTCCTGCCAAGTTTAAAAGGTTGCTTTCAACAATAAATTTAAAGAAAATGGTAAAAAATAAAGTTGTTGCCCTTAAGATGCACTTGGGTGGGTCACTTGGCTATACAACTATTCCTCCCCTTTTTGTAAAGATACTTGTAGAAAAAATTAAAGAAAATGGTGGAGATGTTTTTATTACTGATTTATTTTTAATAGATAGAAAAGATTTCGGTGTAAACCAATCAAAAAACAGGGGTTATTCTGAAGATATAGTTGGTGCACCTATAATTCCAGTTTCAGGATTTTTTGATAAATATTACTACTCTAAACCTGTCAACTTTAAAACATTAAAAGAAATTCAGATTGCAGGTCATATACATGATGCAGAGGTATTAATCAATTTTTCACATTTTAAAGGCCATGGAGTTAGTAGCTTTGGCGGAGCAATTAAAAATTTAGCAATGGGCTGTGTAACAAAAAAAACTAGACAAGATTTACATTTTCTGCATTCAGGTGGAAGTGGAATTAAGTGGGACGAAAAATTATGCAATCATTGTAAGAAATGTATACAGGAATGCAGATATAAGGCAAATAAATTTAATAAAGATAATAAATATGAGATTATGCTTCATAATTGCACTTACTGTCTACATTGTGTAGAAATATGCCCAAATAATGCTTTATCGTTTTTAGAATCAGAAAAATTTTATCTTGATTTTCAAAAAGGTATGGCCATTTCTGCTCAGGAAGTTTTAAAAACATTCAAGCCCCAAAATGTTTATCATATAAACGCATTATTAAATATAACTTTTATATGTGATTGCTGGGGTATGTCTACTCCCCCTTTAATACAAGATATAGGAATTGTTGCCTCCAATGATATAGTTTCTGTTGAAAAAGCATCACTTGATATAATTAAAGATAAAGATGTGCTGCCAAATTCCATTCCTTCCGGTTGGGTTTTAAGAGAAGGCAGGCATCTTTTTGAAAAAGTTTGGGGCAAAGATCCTTATTTGCAACTACAGCCTTTGATTGAAGAGAACATAGGAAATGTCAATTATGAAATAGAAGAAATAAAATAAAATAAAAAAAACATAATTATACAGCTAATCCTTAAAACTTAAAATACTTTATGTGGCTGGAAAAGTTAAACCTGTTTTAAAATATAAAATTATATCTATTAAGATTAACTTTGATTGTATCAATAATATAGAATACTAACTTAATAAAAAGTTATTTGAATTACTTTTAAAAATAGCTTAGAATGCTTTAAATTATTACTTAAATAACAACAGGAGGAAAAATGGCAGAAATTAATTACGACAAAGACATTGATATGAATGTAATCAAAGGGAAAAAAATTGCCATAATAGGTTATGGCAGCCAGGGGCATGCCCATGCTCAAAATTTAAGAGATAGCGGAATGGATGTAATTGTTGGAGAACTAAAAGACAGCAAAGCATGGATTGCTGCAAAAGAAAAAGGTTTTGAAGTTTATGAGGCAAATCAAGCCACAAAATTAGCAGAAATAATAATGATACTCCTTCCCGATCAGCTACAAAAAGAAATTTATTATAGAGATATAGAACCAAATATTCAAAAGGGTAATGTTTTATGCTTTGCTCATGGATTTAATATTCATTATAACCAAATAATCCCTCCTGAAGATGTAGATGTAATAATGATTGCGCCAAAGGGTCCTGGACACATAGTAAGAAGAATGTATGTTGAAGGAAGCGGCGTTCCAGCAATAATTGCTGTAGAACAAGATTATTCAGGAATAGCAAAAAAAATAGCGCTTGCTTATGCAAAAGCAATTGGTGCAGGAAGAGTTGGTATAATTACAACTACTTTTAAAGAAGAGACAGAAACTGATTTATTTGGTGAACAGGCTGTATTATGTGGTGGCACAACTGAACTTATTAGGGCTGGTTTTGACACATTAATAGAAGCTGGTTATCAGCCTGAAATTGCTTATTTTGAAGTATTAAGTGAATTAAAATTAATTGTTGATTTAATTTATGAAGGTGGAATAAGCTGGATGAGGTATTCAATAAGTGATACAGCAGAATATGGTGATATGGTTAAAGGTAAAAAAATAATTACTGAGCAAACTAGAAAAGCAATGAAAGAGTTATTAAAAGATATCCAGTCTGGTGAATTTGCTAGAGAATGGATTCTTGAAAATCAAGCTGGTCGTCCAGTATATAATGCAATAAAAAAGATTGAATCAAACCACCCAATAGAAATAATTGGAAAAGAACTGCGAAAAATGATGACCTGGATAAAAAAAGAACAATCATAATATATTATAATAAATATATCATAATATATTTTTATTAGCAGCACGCTAATAATATATTATTAGCGTAACAATCATAATGTATTTTTAGCTTAATCACTTATCAGACTTTTTACTGATATTATATACAAAAATTAATTTACTTAATATACAAGTAGTTCACAAATATCTTATAAAAAAAGCTTATAAAAAGCTTAAAGAAACAAAGGCGAACTAATGTTTGCATTTAGTTCGCCTTTGTGTTATTATTGTTAAAAATTTTATATTATTAAGATAAAAATAAATATTAGCTAAAAAATATTAATTAAAATTATGAGAAAAAAAAGTAATGTAATTTCAAAAAGGCAACTTGAAATTTTAAATCTTATTGTAAATAAAGTTAAGAAGTGTGGTTATCCACCTACTGTAAGGGAAATTTGCAGTTGTATATCACTAAATTCTTCAGCAACTGTTCATAATCATTTAAAAAAGCTTGAAGAATTAGGATACATTAAAAGGTACCCCTTAAAACCAAGAGCTTTAGAAATTAATTACAGTCTTTACAATAATTTATACGATAGTTTAAATTCAAGCAACTCTAACAATATAAATGCAAGTTCTGGTAAAATAAATTACAAAAGTGATAAAAATGCCTATATAGATTTGGACATTTCAAATAATAATATTAATGCGACCAGTAATTCTAGTACAAAAGCTTTTGATTTGGCTAATAAATATAATAAAAATATTAATAATGTTAATATTAATAATGATATAAATGAAAATATTAATAATTTTTATAATATTAATGATAACATTACTAATAGCATTAATAATAACTTTATAATGGTTCCTGTATTAGGTCAGATTGCTGCAGGTTTACCTATTTTAGCTGTCGAGAATATTGAGGATTATTTTCCCTTAACATCTGATTTTGTTAAAAATGGCAGCGAAATTTTTATATTAAAAATTAAAGGCGATAGTATGGTTAATGCTGGAATTATTGACAGAGATTATGTTGTTGTAAGAAAACAAGATAATGCATTAAATGGTGAGATAGTAGCAGTATTAGTTGATGATGAAGCAACTGTTAAGAGATTTTTTAAAAAGGATGATTATGTAGAACTTGTTCCGGAAAATAACTATATGAAACCTATTAAGACCAAAAATGTAAAAATATTAGGTAAAGTAATTGGAGTTATTAGAAAGTACTTCTAATTTGCTAAAAAAGCATTTCTGTTTTTTCAAATTATCTTAATTATTTTTTAATTTTTTTAATTTTTAATATTTTCATCAGGAAATTCTTCATTAGATTTATTAGGTATTATATATTTTGATAATTTACTTAAAAAAATTTTATTAATATTTATTTTAAAAATTATGCTATCATTTAAATATTCTTTTTCTAAGATTTTACTGTTATTATAAATTAAGGAAATTATATTGTATTCTGTATAAGGTATTTTTAATTTTAACTCCAGTCTATTTACGTCAACAATTTTTTTTATTTTTTCATATAGATCTTCTAAGCCTATATTTTTTAATGCAGAAATGAAAACAGCATTTTTATATTTATTTTTTAAAAATAAAAAATTATCTTTCTCTAGTTTGTCAATTTTATTAAATACTATGACAATGGGTTTTTTTGATATTTCTAGTTCCTTTAGTATTTTCATAACACTTTTTATATGATTATCAAAATTTTTATTACTTGAATCTACAATTAGCAATAATAAATCTGATTTATGCACCTCTTCTAGTGTGGATTTAAATGCAGCAATTAATTGGGGTGGTAATTTTTCTATAAAACCAACAGTATCACTAATTAATATCTCATCAATTTCAGGCACTTTAATTCGTCTTGTTGTAGAATCCAAGGTAGAAAATAACATATTTTTTACAAGAACATCAGAGTTTGTAAGTTTATTAAGCAATGTTGACTTTCCGCTATTGGTATAACCTACTAAAGATATTTGAAAAATCCTTTTTTCTTCTCTTAGTTTTCTTTGAATTTCTCTTTGAGTTGAAATTTGGTTAATTTTATTCTCAAGCTGACTAATTCTTTTTCTGATTTTTCTTCTGTCTATTTCTAATTTTTGTTCACCAGGTCCTCTTGTACCAATTCCACCACCTAACCTTGAAAGTTGAGTGCCTTTACCTCTTAATCTTGGAAGTAGGTAATTTAATTGTGCTAGTTCTACTTGAAGCTTGCCTTCGGCACTTCTTGCTCTTTGAGCAAAAATGTCAAGAATTAATGCTGTTCTATCAATAACTTTTATCTCTAAATAGTTCTCTAAATTATTTTGTTGGGCTGGACTTAAATCGTTATCAAAGACAACTAAATCTATTTTTTTATTTAATAAAATATTCTTAATTTCAGATAATTTTCCTGAAGAAATAAAATATTTTGGGTTAATTTCATTTTGCCTGTGTACAATTATATCTGATACTTCCCCACCTGCGCTTAAAACAAGATTTTTAAGCTCTTCAATTTCCTCATTAATCGGAAGAGTAGGAAGAACATTATTTAAATAATTTTCATTATATTTTAAAAGATCTTCGCTAAATTTAAATTGGTCTTCTTTGTTGTCAATATTCAGTAAGTCATTGACTGTTGTTAAGGACTGCTTTAATTTATTTTTAATTGGTTTTGTTAATTTATTTTTGATAGGTGTTGTATCTAAACCTAACCTTAAATAATTAAAATCAGTTTTATTTTTTATTTCTTTTTTATCTTTTTTATCTTTTTCAAATACAGTTTTTAATTTTACAAAAATTAATAATGCTTTTTCTGTTGGCATAATTTAATAAAATAAAATACTTTAAATGTTTAAATTACTTTTTTTATTCTTTCCATAGCTTCTTCTAACCTTTCATCGCTTAGTGTTATAGAAATTCTATAATAGCCTTCTCCATATTCACCAAAGGCATTTCCTGGCGTTACTACTACATTAGCCTTATTTAGAAGAAGTTGAGCAAATGACGTAGAATTATAATTTTTTGGAACTTTCCCCCAAATATAAATAGTTGAATCTGACTTATAATAATCAAGCCCAAGTTTTTCCAAGGCATTAAAAACAATTTCTCTTCTCTTTTTATAAATATTAATATTTTCTTTTACAAATTTTTCATGATTTTTTAAGGCTATCACTGAGGCGTATTGAATAGCATTAAAAATTCCAGAATCAACATTAGTTTTATATTTCCCTAGACTATTTATTATTTCTGAATTTCCAACTGCGTAACCAATTCTCCAACCAGTCATGTTAAATGTTTTTGACAAGGAGTTAAATTCAATTCCTACTTGTTTACCTAAATCGGAGTTTAGAAAACTTAAAGGTTTATTATTTTCATCAAAATAAACATCGCTATAAGCATTATCATAGCAAACAATTATTTTATTTTCATAAGCAAACTTTGCAATTTTATTTAAATATTTTATATCACATGAAGCTGATGTTGGATTATTTGGATAATTTAAGTGTATTAATTTAGCTTTTAGTGCAGTTTCCTTGTCTATATTATCAAGGTCTGCAAGAAAATTATTACTTTCAAGCAGTGGGATTGTAAAGGGTATTCCACCCGCAAACATTGTTCCAATTTTATAAACAAGATAGCCCGGATCAGGAATAAGGGCTATGTCACCCGGATTTATAAAAGTATATGCAATATTTGCAATGCCTTCTTTTGAGCCCCAAAGAGGAATTACTTCTGTTTTTGGGTCAATTTTAACATTAAATCTTTCATAGTAATATTGGGCAACTGCTTCTTTAAATTCTATAAGACCATAACTTGAAGGATACCTATGGTTCTCTATCTTTTTTGCTTGTAAATATAGCTCATCAATTATTTCTTTTGGTGTACCTATATCAGGGTCTCCAATACCTAAGCTAATTACATCAATACCTTTTTCTTTTTTTTCATTAATTATTCTATCAATTTCAGCAAATAAATAAGGAGGTAAAGATTTTAGCCTTTCTGCTTCAACAAAAAAACTGTTTTGTTTTTTATTATTCATTTTTCCCCTTTTTAAAATAAATTTTTAATTGTTTAAAAAATATATTCCACTAAAAACAATATTTACTTTTCCTTCAAGAAAAACATCTTTATTATTGCTTTTACTGCCTTCCCAATAAATTTTTAACTGACCTCCCAAAAGATTTACTTTTACACAACTTGATTTTATTTTACCAAGTTCAATTGCACAAACTGCAGAAGCACAAGCCCCTGTTCCACATGCTAAGGTCTCACCTACTCCTCTTTCCCAAACACGCATGGCAATTTCATCTTTATTTATTATTTCTATAAACTCAACATTAGTCTTCTTCGGAAAAAATGGATTATTTTCTAATGCTGGTCCCCATTTTTCAATTGGTATGTTATTAATATTATAAGAGCTATTAAAATTGTCTAAATTATCATCTAAAAAAATTACACAATGAGGATTTCCCATTGAAACTGCATTTATGTTAAATTTTAAACTAATATCAGCATAATTAAATGATAATGGATAATTTAAAATTTTCAAATTATTAATATTTTGCAATGTTTTATCAGCTAATATAAAAGGTATACTATCTGGATTGAAAATTGGACTACCCATATTTACTTTTATTAAGTTAGAGTTATTAATCTCTACTTTTTTTATTCCAGCTTTAGTCTCAATATTTAATATTTTTTTATCAGATAGTTTATTATAAATTATAAATGCAGCCATACATCTTATGCCATTTCCACACATTTCAGCAGAAGTACCATCTTGATTGTAATAATCCATTAAAAAATCAGCTAATTTAGAATTTTTTACTAAAATTAATCCGTCTGCTCCAATTCCAAAATGCCTATCGCAAATTTTTTTTATTTGTTCTGGCTTAAAATTAAAATCTTTTTTTGTTGAATCTATTAAAATAAAATCATTTCCCTGACCGTGCATTTTTAAAAAATTAATTTTTTCCATTTATTTCTATCCTTTGACTATGATAACTTATTTAATAATTTAATAATTTAAAACTTTATTTTTTCCCCTTTTAAACTTTATCTTTTTTATTTTTTAAATTTTATCTAAATATTTATCTAATTTAAATTTACACTTATTATATTAAAGACATCATTAATTAAATCACAGATATTATCATAATTATCAACTTGTATCCAATTTATTCTTGGATCTGCTTTAAACCAAGTAAATTGTTTTTTAGCAAGTTTTTTTGTATTTTTTATAATTTCATCTTTACATTCATCTAATGTAACATATCCTTTTAAATATTTTATTACTTCTTTATAGCCTACTGCCTGTGATAAGCTAAAGCAGTTTTCATAACCTTCTTCAATAAGCTTTTTTACTTCATCTATAAGACCTAAATTTAACATCTTTTCTACTCTTTTTTCTATACATTCATTTAGTTTATCCTTTGTTTTAGATAAGCCTATAAATATACAGTTATAAATTGATTTTCTTTCATTCCAACTGTTTTGAAAACTTGAAAAAGTATTTCCTGTAATTTGATAAACCTCTAGAGCTCTTACAATTCTTCTAATATCATTTTTACTTATTTTATATGCATATGTTGGGTCAATTTTTTTTAATTTTTCATAGACTTTTTCCGAGCCCAAATTTTCAATTTCTTTTAATATTTCTTGCCTTACAGATAATGTTGATATATTTTGATTTGTAAAATTTAAATCATCTACCACAGCTCTAATATACAGCCCCGAGCCCCCAACAAGAATTGGAACTTTTTTTTTATCAAAAAATTCTTTTTCAATAATTTCTCTACATCTATCTCTAAATTCAACTACAGTCATATTGTAATCAGGATTATATAAGTTTACCATAAATTGCTTTATACCTAATTCGTCAGTATTATATTTATCTGTTCCTATATCCATTTTATTATAAGCCTGCATTGAATCAACAGAAACTATATTAGTATTTAATGTTTCAGCTAGTATTAATGACAACTTAGTTTTACCTGTGCATGTTGGACCGCATAAAACTATTACTTTCTTTTGGTCAGTTAATGCTTCCAATAATGCTTCCAATAAGTTTTTTGTATTTAGAGTTGTTTTAATTTTTAAACTTATATTTTTAATATTTTTTATTTTTACAGACCCTAATTCAAAATATTTAATCATTAAAAAATTATCTAAAATATTTTTCACAAACATTTATTTTTTAATAATTTTCCTTCAAGATAGAATGGTGTTGCTTTAACAATACTTACATTTACAAAACTTCCAATTAATCTCTTATCGCCTTTAAAATTTACTATTAGATTACTATCCATTCTTCCTTCTAACATAACAATTTCTTTTGGTGAGCTGTTGTTAGACTTTAAATTATTTTTTTCCCTGTTTGCATTATCTTCATTTACATTATCTTCATTATCAGCATTAACAAAATTTTCATTTTTTGTAAAACATGTATTTTCAAGTTTTTTATCCTTAGTACTATAACCTTCAACAAGAACTTCAATGTTTTTTCCAATTAGCTTACTATTTTCTTTTAAAGATATCTCGTTTTGTACATTAATCAGTTCCTTAAACCATTTCTTTTTTTCAGATAATGGAATTGGATCAGGAAAATTTGCTGAAAGAGTATTTTGACGAGGAGAATAAATAAAAGTAAAAGCTCTATTAAATTTGAGTGTTTCGACTAATTCTAAAGTTTGTTTAAAATCATCAACAGTTTCACCAGGGAAACCTACAATTATATCTGTTGTTATATTGCATTCAGGAATTGTAGACTTTATTTTATTATATAGATTAATATATTGAGCTTTTGTATATTTTCTATTCATTAAAGCAAGAATTTTATCTGATCCCGCTTGAAGTGGTAAATGTATATGTTTCATTATATTGTTATAATTTTTTATAACACTAATTAAACTATCATTAAAATCCTTAGGATGTGAAGTCATAAATCTTAAACGTTTTAAATCTTTTGTTTGTGCAATTAAACTTAAAAGTTCAGAAAAATTAATTTCCATTTTGCTATCTAAACTTGCTAAATCCATACCATATGAATTTACATTTTGTCCAAGAAGAGTTATATCCAAAACACCTGCTTTAACAAGCTCATCAACTTTCTTTAATATTTTTTCAGGCGGTATTGACCTTTCAGGACCCCTTACATATGGTACTATGCAATAAGAACAAAAATTATTACAGCCAATCATTATTGGCAAGAAAGCTTTAAATTTATATGTATTTTTAAAATTAAAAAAGTCTTCATAATTTTGGCTTTTGCAGTTTTTTAAATGATCTAAATAATCAATTGTTTCACAGATACTTCTTTTTAGTTTCAGTCTTTTTTTAATTAATTTATTTATTGATTGTAAATTATTAGTTCCAAATACAATATCAACAAAAGGAAAACTTTCAATTATTTTATTTTTTAAACTTTGTGCTGCACAACCACCAATTGCTATGATTAATTCTGGATTTTTTAATTTTAATTTCTTTAGATTGCCTATATGCCCAAATAGTTTATTTTCTGCTTTCTTTCTTACTGCGCAGGTATTAATAATTACAATATCTGAATTTTCAATATTTTCAGTCTGGATATAACCGTCATTTTCAAGAATAAATTTTATTCTTTCAGAGTCAAACTCATTCATCTGACAGCCATGTGTTTCTATATATATAAATTTGTGTTTGTTATATTCTCTCATATAATTAAAAATATAATAAAAATTTTTATTTTCTTATTTTTTAATAAAAATTTAGATACTTTTTTAATTATTTTTTATCAAGGTTAAATTTTTAAAATAAAAAATAACAATTTAATATTGAAAAAGCTTTATATTTTATTATTATATTCTAAACTTTAATTGACTTATTAAAAATTTAATTTAAACATATAATCGAAATTTTTTTATTTTATATATAATAATCTTATTTTACTAGACATTTTTCAATATTTTTGCAATAATTTCGATTTTGTTTAACTACCCATTGCTGTAATTTTTCAATTGCCTTGCCTGTTTCAATTAATTCCCTTGCTTTCTCTATGCCATCTTGGAGATTTTTAACTTTCCCCATTATATAAAAAAGAGGAGCAGTGTTTAAACAAACAATATCATATTTAGGACCTTTTTCTTTACCACTTATTATTTTTAAAAATTGTTTTACTTCTTCCTCAATGTTTTCATTTGGACAAAGTAACTCATATTTTGCTCGTTTTAAACCCACATCTTCTGGCTCAATTGTGTATTTTTCTATTTTACCTGTCTCTTTTAGCTCGCAAATTATAGTTTTGCCTAAAGTAGACAATTCATCCATACTTTTATTATTAGTATCCAAACCACAAACTACCATAGCCTTTTTATATCCTATTTCTCTCATAACTTTAGCAACTAATTCTACTAAATTTTCTGAATAAACTCCTCTTAATGCATATTTAGGTAATACTGGGTTTGCTAATGAAGCAGAAATATTTAATATAGTGCCAAACCGAATCTTTGATAAAATTCTAAAAAGCGCAGTTGGGTGTATTTTTGGACTCATTCCATTAAAAATACCTATTCCACATTCTTCAATACTTTTTTTAATTATATTAATATCACATTCTACATCTATGCCAAGTTTTTCTAATATATCAATAGTACCACATTTCGAAGTAATTGCACGTGCTCCGTGTTTAGCTATATATAAACCGCCTGAAGCGCCAACTATTGCTGAAGCAGTGCTAATGTTAAATGTTTTTAATTCATCCATACCAGTACCACAATTTTCTAATATAGGTTCATTTGTTTCTAGTTCTATTTTTACTGTATCCAATTCATATATTGCTTCCCATGCACCAGCAATTTCTTCAGCAATTTCACCCTTTGCAGCTAAAGCGGCTAAAAATGCTCCTTGTTGAATTTCTGGTTGTTTATTTAACAAAATATCAATAAATAACATTTTAGTTTCTTGACGGCTTAAATTTTTGCCTTTAATTAAATCGGTAATTTTACTGCCGAAATACTTTATTTTAGTTTCTGTAATCATTATCATGCTCCTTTATAATCTTTAATAATTAACTATAACTTTCATTCCTTTAGAATCTAAAGCCATTTTAATACCATATTCTATTTGATCAATGTTAATACAATGAGCAATTAAGTCTTTTACTTTAATTTTACCAGTTGATAAAAGGTGTAATGCTAAAACATTTTGTCTTGAAGTACAACCGTATGAACCCACTATTTTCAGTTCCTTATAATGGATTAGATTATGGTCTATAAAAATATTATTTTCACTTTCTTTAATACCTGAAAAAAATACTATTCTTCCTCTTTTAGATAGTAATTTAATTATTCTGTTAGGTTCCTCTATATTTGAGCATGCTATTATAATTAAGTCTGCGCCATCACCTATTAAAAATTCTTCAATTTCTTGAAATACATCTTCATATGCACTATTAACAAAATGATCTGCACCAAATTTTTTTGAAGCTGCAAACCTTTCGTTATTTTTATCTACTGCTATAACTTTTGATGCACCATAAGCTTTGAATAGTTGAATAAATAATAATCCCATAAAGCCACTGCCCCAAATTATAATATTTTCACCAGGTTTAAAATCTGCTGCTTCTAATGCATTAATACAACATGCAATTGGTTCAGATAATGATGCTTCTTCAAAGGTCAAGTTATCAGGTATTATGTTTATACATCCACTATTTATGGCCTTAAATGGTAATATCAAATATTCTGCAAAGCCGCCATTATGATGGAAACCTATAATAGATATGTTATTACACATATTTTGATAACCATTTATGCAATACTTGCATAAACCACAGCTAATTCCAGGATAAATCTGAACTTTTTCACCTACTTTAAAATTTTTAACATTACTACCTAAATCAGAAATAATTCCTGAAATTTCATGACCAAGAATTCTTGGAAGAACTAAATCGCGATGGCCGCAATTTATCATCTTTATATCAGTTTGACAAATAGCACATGCTTTTACTTTAATTAAAATATCATTAGGTCCACATTTAGGTTTTTTTATATCTGTTAATATAAAATTTCCTATTTTATTTAAAAAAGCAGCTTTCATTATTACTTTTCATATTATAAAAAAATCCCCTAAGCCAAAATTAAATTAGCTTAGAGGATTTACCATCTCCTCTATTATCCCTTAATTATATAAGGTGTTTGTTACTGTTACTGGCAGGTCTTCTGGCTTTCGGATCGACCTAATCCCTACGCCTTCCCATTTTTAATATAACTGTGTTAAAAACAGTGGCATATTGTAGGTTTCGTCCCCGATTACAGCGGCGGGTCCGCATCCGCTTTTCACGGATTTCCCTATTATACCATATAATAAAGGTCACCAATAACACATATTTAATTTTGCAAAATAATAAATAAATAAAAAAGTCTTGTCAATATTAAAAGGTATTTAAAATAAAAAAATACATTTTTTTAAACATACAATATTAATCATTCATATTTAAAGAAGTACTTTATTTAAATAATTTTAAATTATGGGATTTTTTAAATTTTCTATTTATAAAATTTTAATCTTATTTGTAAATATCGACAAAATTATCATCTTAATTCAACATTAATTACAATTGCAGTTTTAACCTGGCCATTTACCTCTATATCTTTAAAAAAAGGTATACAGACAAGTTCTTGACCTGTTGGGGCAATATAGCCGCGAGCTATAGCAATTCCTTTTATTGTTTGATTAAGTGCTCCAGCTCCAATAGTTTGTATTTGAACTTTACCATCAGTTCTTACTATTCCTGCAATTGCTCCTGCAACTGAATTAGGCTTAGATTTAGAAGAAACTTTTAATAATTTCATGTTAATTTGTTACTTTATTTTTTTGTTTTAATTCTACATTAAATATTATTTTATTATTTTTTTTTAAAACTTTTATGTTTCCTGCAATTTCAATAAAATATTTACTGCAATATTTTAAAATTTCATCTTTTAATACTTTTATTATGCAATTAATTTCATTATCTTTTAATCTATTTGCTAATTTATTTTCGTCAAGTAATTCAAGTTTAAAACCTCGTTTGTTACCAGTTATACTATTTTTATAAGTTACACTATTTTTATAAATATCAAGCTCTTTATAATTTAATGAATTTAAACTATTTGTCAATGCTTCACTTAAAAGTATTTCATTATTATCACTACTATTATTAGCTTTGATATAAACACTATTTTTTTTAAAAATAAAATCATTTACTGAATCTAATTGATCAATTTCATTATAAAATATCCTTTCTAAATTTCTTTGTGAAATACTTATATCAAAATATTTTTTTAGAACTTCATCGAGTATTTTAGGTGTAGAAGAGAAATATGGCAATTGAGTTATTTTAATTTCTTCATTATTAAAGAAATTTTCAAGTTTTTCTAAACGGTTCAAATATTTTTTATCTTTTATATCTATATTGTCATTAGCAATATCCTGGGTATGGGTATCTTGAATAATTTTTTGATTTTTAATCATTGTATATATAATTTGAGTTGGGCTTCCAAAATAAACATTTATTTGGGGATTCTGTATGACAAATTCCATAAGTATTTTATTTAAATTGCTTACTCCCCCGCTTAAATATATATTGCCATTATGATTAATTACTTTTGGTTTAATTGACTGATCTTTTTTTTCGTAAATTTTCTCCAAATTAATTTCTATGCTTAAACAAGTTCCTTTATTTAAATTAGAAAAAACAATAAAAATTTTTTCTACATTTAATTTAATAGAAAAAAGAGCCATTCCTCTTCCATGAAAACCATAGCTATCTTTAATTGATCCCTCTAGCTTTGATGTAACTCTTGATTGAAAAATTAAGTCATGAAATTTTGGTGGTATGCCTATTCCATCATCAATAAATATTATTTTTCTATTTTTTTCAGAAAATTTCTTTGTAGCAATAAAGATATTCTTTGCTTTTGCGTCTCTACTATTTCTTAACAGTTCAACTACTATGTCTTCAACGCTCTTTATATCTTGTAATGCTTGTCTTCTTTCAGCTTCAGAAATTTTTAATTTTACATAACCATTCCCTAAATCCTCTTCAATTTTTAAATTTTCTGTTATTTTTAACTCTTCAAAAAATTTATTATAATCAATTTTTTTTTCCATAATTTAATTCTATAAAAATTATAAATTTCTGTTAAGGGTTTAATGGTTTAGCATAGTAAACATATTATAAAAATACAAAGTAAAACATCGAATATAGTAAACACACGCTAAACACACATACTAAGCATAAACAATTATCAAACTTATCAAACTTATCAAACATTACATAAGTTACTTAGCATATCCAAATATTCCTTAGCACTTAGCGTATCCAAATATTCCTTAGCATATCCAACTATTATTTAGCGTATTCAACTGCCCTGCTTTCTCTAATTACTGTTACTTTTATTTGACCAGGGTAATCCATTTCACTTTCTATTTTTTTTGCAATATCTTTTGCAATTACACTTGCAAGCTCATCACTAATTTCTTCTGGCTTAACCATTACCCTTATTTCTCTACCTGCTTGTATTGCATATGCTTTCTCAATTCCGGAAAACTCTGTTGCAATTTTTTCTAATGATTCTAATCTCTTAATATAACTTTCAATTGTTTCTCTTCTAGCTCCTGGCCTTGAACCAGATATACTGTCAGCTGCTTGAATTATTACATCTAAAAATGTTTGTACTTCTACCTCATTATGATGTGATTCAATTGCATGTACTATTTCTTCATCTTCATGAAGTCTTCTTGCAAGTTCTGCCCCTATTAAAGCATGAGAGCCTTCAATATCATGTGTTAAAGCCTTACCAATGTCATGCAGCAGTCCAGCTCTTTTAGCTTTTTTAACATTAAGTCCTAATTCAGCAGCAATAATTCCAGCAATATATGCAACTTCTTTGGAGTGTAATAATACGTTTTGTCCATAGCTTGTACGATACTTTAACCTGCCTAAAACTTTAACAATGCCTGGATTAACATCTGATATACCAACGTCAAATAAAGCTTGCTCACCTTCCATTTTAATTTCATTGTTAATAAGTTTGCTTGCTTTTTCAAACATTTCTTCGATTCTTGCTGGATGTATTCTTCCATCCATTATTAAATTTTCAAGTGTTACCCTTGCGATTTCTCTTCTTACCGGGTCAAACGATGAAAGAATTACAGCTTCAGGAGTATCATCTACAATGATATTTATACCTGTTAAGTTCTCAAATACTCTAATATTCCTACCTTCTCGCCCAATTATTCTGCCTTTCATTTCATCATTAGGTAGATTTACAACTGAAACTGTAGCCTCACTTGTGTGTTCAATTGCACATCTTTGTATAGCCTGAACAATAATTTTCTTTGCAATTTTATCAGCTTCTTCTTTTGTTTTTTGTTCAATTTTTTTGATTTCTTTAGCAGCTTCAACTCTTGCTTCATCTTCCATCTTTTTTGCCAGTATTGCCCTAGCTTCATCACGGGTAAGTTCAGCTATTGCTTCAAGACGCAAAATTTCTTTTTTCATTGCCTCATCAAGTTTTACTTTTAATTCTTCTATTTCTTTTTCTTTTGCAGCAATGGTTTGTTCTTTTTTATCTAAATAAAAGGCTTTTTTATCTAGTGATTCTTCTTTTGCAAGCAGCCTATTTTCAATTTTTTGAATTTCTAGTCTTTGCTTTTTAATTTCTTCATCGCTTTTTAACTTAAGATTTGCTATTTCTTCTTTACCTTCAACTATTGCCTCTTTCTTTAATGCTGCTGCTTCTTTCTTTGCGTCTTCAAGTATTCTTTTTGCAATACTTTCTGCTGAATTTACTTTATTATCTATTATTACTTTTCTATAGAAATAGCCAATAAAAAACCCTGCAATTGCTATTGCAGCACCAATTCCTAGATATTTTAATACAATTAACAACATTTAAACCAACCTCCAAAAAAAAATCGAGCATTATTGCCCGATTTATAAAATTGTACTTAATTTTTAATTTAAATTTTAACTATTTTAATTTAATCTTAAAAATAATTTAAGACTTTCTTTTACTATAAAATTAATTTACAGTTTAATTGTAATTTATATTTTTCTTACTTTTTGTTTTTTTGTTTTAATTGTGCCTATAATAAAATAATAAACTCATCAATTATTAGCACTAACTTTAATTACAAATTAATTAAAAACTTTAAAATTTTTAAAATTAAGCAATAAATATACAACTAAACAAAAATTAATAAAACTTATTTTTTTTGTTTTATAAGCTTTAAAATATTAAGCTTATAATTTTTTATTTAATTATTTTTATAAATATTAACGATTTAATATTTTGCTTGTTATTAAAAAAATTTTTTTAAATTTTTTTAATTTATTTAGTTTATTTTTTATAAAATTAAAAATATAAAAATAATAAAAATAATTAAATCGTTAATAAATTTATAAAAAGATAATTAAAAATAAATTCTTTTAAAATAAGTACAATTGTTTTTATAAATCAGGCAATATTTTTTACAATAATTAAAATATTTATGGATTACATTTTATATATCATTTATCTATTAGTCAATATAAAATTTAGACCAGTTAGCATCCAAAATTTCTTTTATGAGGATAGCAATTCTTTTAATGTAGTAAATCTTTCTTCAACAATATTTTTATTAACTGCAATTCCAATAGCCTTTTTACTTCCTATTAAAACTGCAATTTCTTTTGCTCTTGTAATAGCTGTATAAAGTAAATTTCTTTGAAGCAACATGTAATGTGATGTAAGTATAGGTATGATAACACATCTAAATTCAGAACCTTGAGATTTATGTATAGAAATTGCATAAGATAAATTTAGCTGATCTGTGTCAAAAAAGTCATAGCAAATTAACCTTTCATCAAAGTCAATTGTTAATTCTTTCATTTCAAAATCTATATTCTTTATAAATCCAATATCACCATTAAAAACTTCTTTGTCATAATTATTTTTAAGCTGTATAACCCTGTCGTTTAATTTAAAACAAGTATTGCCACGCATAATAAATACATCAGACTTATTTATTTGTTCTTGTATTTTTAAATTTAAATTGTTAGACCCTACAACACCTTTATTTGTAGGTACTATTACCTGTATGTCTTTAAGTGGATCTAAATTAAAATTGTTAGGAATCCTATTTGTAATCATATCAACTATTGTTTTTATAACTAATTCAGGATTTGTTTCTTCAATAAAATAAAAATCCTTAAATTCTGAATTTTTTATTGACGGAAATAATCCATCTCTAATTCTGTGTGCATTATATATGATCTTACTTTGACCTTCTTGCCTGTATATTTTTTTTAGCTTAATAACTTTAAAAGATTGAGAATTAATAATATCTGCAAGAACATTACCAGGACCAACAGCAGGTAGCTGATCAGCATCACCAACAATAATAATCCTTGTATTTTCACTAATTGCGGAAATTAAAGATTTAAAAAGCCTAATATCAATCATTGAAGCTTCATCTAAAACTATTAGGTCAGCATTTAGTTTATTATTTTCATTTACTTGAAATTTATTTATTTTAGGTTGATATTTTAAAAGCCTGTGAATAGTTTTAGCATCATAACCAGTAGCCTCTGATAGCCTTTTAGCAGCCCTTCCAGTTGGTGCAGCAAGCAAGACTGACTTTTGGTGTTTTTTAAAAAAGTCTATAATAATTTTTAATATGGTGCTTTTTCCTGTCCCTGGACTTCCAGTTATAATAAAAACATTTTCATTTACTGCACTTTTTACTGCTTCAAGTTGATTTTCATCAAGTTCTATATTATTTTTATCTGCTATCTCTTGAACTTGACGGGTTATTTCTTCGGAATGTATCTCTTTAAAATTATTATTAGTATTATTAGTATTATTATTATTAGTATTAATATTATTTTTGCATTCTGCTGAATTTTTGCCTATAAAATTGTCAATAATTGGAATTTTTTTACTGTTTTTTATTTCTAGTAATTTTTTTGCTACAATTTTTTCATATTCATAAATATTTTTCAGATAGACTTTTTCTTTATTTTCGTCAACATAGATTTTATTTAAGATTATAAGATCGTTTATTGCTTTTAAAATTATTGAATTTTCAACCTGTAATAAATTTACTGCTAAATTTATAAGTTCCTCAAGAGGATAATAACAATGGCCTGATTCAGTTATTTCATTTAACAAGTATATAATTCCAGCTCTAATTCTAAAATCTGATTCTTTTGCTATTCCTAATTTTTCTGCAATTGAGTCTGCTGTTTTAAATCCAATTCCTATAACATCTTCAATAAGCTTATATGGGTTTGTTTTAAGAATTTTTATTGAATTGTTTCCATAAGTATTAAATATTTTTATTGCAAATGTATTGCTTATACCGCAAGACTGCATAAAAATTATTATTTCTCTTATATATTGCTGTTTAGCCCACTCATTTTTAATAATTTCTAGTTTTTTTGCTGCAAGACCTTCTATTTCTGTTAATCTATCAGGAGTTTTATCTATAATATCTAGAGATTTTAGACCAAATTTTTCAACAATTTTTTTTGCCGTAATTGGGCCAATTCCTTTGATTAAGCCAGACCCAAGAAATTTTTCTATTCCTTCTTTAGTTGTGGGTAAAAACACATCAAGATTTTCAATTTCAAGTTGTAGGCCATATTTCTTATTTTCTTTCCACTTCCCGGTAACAATAACTTTTTCACCTTGATTTAAATTAAAAGAATTACCTACTAATGTAACTGTGTTGTTATCTTCACACAAAAGTTGGGCAACGATGAAGTCATTTTCAGCATTTCTATAAATTATTTTTTTTACTACACCCTTAAGAGTAACGGATTCTAAATCTAACATTTTATATTAAAGTTTTAAATAAGAATTTTTAAATTTTTTAAAATTTTTTAAAAAGAATTTGTTAAAGAATATTTTTTTACATAATCGATAGCAGAATCTAAATCCAAGTTTAATTTTGTTTTATCTTTCCTAAGTTCAATTTCTACTTTTTTATTTTCAATATATTTTTTGCCAACTATTAGTTTTATTGGTATTCCTATTAAATCAGAATCTTTAAATTTTATTCCAGCGCTTACGTTTCTGTCATCAAAAATAACTTCTAAGTTTTCATTTTTAATTTTTAAATAAATCTCATTTGCTGCATTAAAAATTTCTTTGTTTTCTATATTAATAGCAATTACATTTACTAAAAATGGAGCAATTTTTATTGGCCAAATTATTCCTTGTTCATCATATAGCTGCTCTACACAAGCTGACAAAATTCTACTTATGCCTATACCATAACAGCCCATTATAATAGGCTTTAAATTTCCATCTTTATCTAAAAACGTAGCATTCATTTTTTCGCTATATCTTGTCCCTAATTTAAAAATATGGCCAATTTCAATTCCCTTTTCAAACTTTAATTGGCTCTTACATTTAATACATAAATCTTTTTCATCCGGGTAAGAAAAATCACCCCACGAGTCTATAGTAAAGTCTTTATTTAAGTTAACATTTAAATAATGATAATCTTTTTTATTTGCTCCTGTTATAAAATTATGCATATTTTTAATAGAATAGTCAGCTAATATTCTTATATCTTTTTTTAATTTAACAGGACCTAAAAATCCAATTTCTAATCCGTTTAAATTATTTTTATCTTCAACTAAATTTAACCTAACACTTAAAAATTTTTCTACTTTTTGGATATTAAGTTCTTTATCACCCCTTAATAAAATAGCAAAAAAATCATTTTTATCGTTTTTTAAAATTAATGTCTTTACAATGTCTTGTGGTTTTACCTTTAAATATCCAGATAAAGATTTTATAGTTTTTTTATCAGGAGTATATACTTCTTTTATTTCAAGAATTTCTTGTTCTTGCATTCTTTTAAGACTATCAGTTTCTTGTCTTGGGTTGTATTGTGCCATTTGATAATTTGCAGAATAACCACAATTAGAACAACATACTATTTTATCCTCACCATTTTTTGCTAAAATAATAAACTCATGTGAATATTTGCCTCCAATTAAGCCAGTGTCTGCTTCAACAGCAAAATATTTTAAATTAAGCTTATTTAATATATTTGAGTAACAATTAAACATTTTATTATAAATTTCATCAAGGTCTTTTTCATTTGAAGTAAAACTATAAGCATCTTTCATTATAAATTCTCTAGCTCTTAATATTCCATAGCGAGGTCTCATTTCATCTCTAAATTTTACCTGTATTTGATACAAATTTATTGGCATATCTTTATAAGATTTAATATTTTGCCTAGCAATTGATGTTATTAGTTCTTCATGAGTTGGCCCTAAACAAAATTCCCTGTTATTTCTGTCTTTTAGTCTAAAGAGTTCAGGTCCATACTCATACCATCTTCCTGATTCAATCCATAAATCAGAAGGTTGAATTGCAGGCATTAATAATTCAATAGCACCAGTATTGTCCATTTCTTCTCTAACAATGTTTTCAATTTTTTTTAAAACCCTAAAGCCTAGAGGCATAAAAGTATAAATACCTGATGCTATTTTTTTAATATAGCAAGCTCTCAGTAGCAATGAATAACTAGGTATATCAGAATCTGCAGGCTCTTGTTTTAAAGTTGATATAAAGTATTCAGAAAATTTCACCAATTAATACCTCGCTTTGTTAAAAATTTTTATATTTGTTTTATTAGATTTTCAAATTCATATAAGGCATTATCTATTTCTACTCTTTTGATAACTTTGCCATTTGCAAAAATTGCTGCTTTTTTAATGCCATATGCTATACCAATATCGGCATCTTTTGCTTCTCCTGGTCCATTAACAATGCAACCCATTACTGCAACTTTTATATTTTTTTCAATCTGATTTGTTAGATCTTGAACATGATTTACAATTTCACTTAAATTAACTTTAGTTCTGCTACATGTTGGACAAGATATTATATCTACTCCATATTTTCTTAAATTTAAGTTTGAAAGTATTAAATATCCAGCTCTAACTTCAGAAACAGAACTATCAGTTAATGAAACTCTAATTGTATCCCCTATTCCTTTTGAAAGCAGTATACCAATACCAAGAGCTGATTTAATTGCGCCTGGAAAATTCGGTCCTGCTTCTGTAACACCTAAATGTAAAGGATAATTAACCTTTGATGATATAATTTCATTTACTGTAATTGTATCTATAACTGATGATGCCTTTGCTGAAATTTTAAAATTGTAAAATTTTAATTTTTCAAAAAATTCAACTGTTTCAATTACACTATCAACAATTGATTGAATAATATCGCCATTATTTCTTTTTAAAATATCTTTGTTAATTGAACCAGAATTTACACCAATTCTAATTGAAGCATTTTTTTGTTTTGCTTTTTTTACAACTTCTTCTAAAGGTTTAAAGCCACCAATGTTGCCTGGGTTTATTCTTACACAATCAACCCCAATGTCTAATGCCCCTAAGGCAAGCTTGTGGTCAAATTGTATATCAGCAACCACTGGTGTTGTAAAAAAATTATCTTTAATTAATGTTTTCAACTTAAGCAATGCATTTTCATCAGAGACTGCTATTCTTATTACTTCACACCCACATTTTTCAAGCATTTTTATTTCTGATTTTACAGCTTCAAAATTTTCAATTTTATTCTTAATCATAGATTGAACAGCAATTGGGTTATTAGCACCAATTTTTAAGTTTCCTAATTTAATTTCTTTTGTTAGTTTTCTTTTAATTTCCATTTTATTTTAATCATAACCCCTTTTTAATTATAACTCTGTTTTTTTATTTATAATCTTTGAATTATAATTCTTGACAATCATTGATTTATTTTAAAATTTTACATCTTTTGAATATTAAATGGACTTATAATATCGAAAACCAATCCTACTATTAATAATGAAACTATAATTACAATTCCAAAAGTACTATAAATATCAATAGCCTTTTTTGATATAGGTCTTTTTTTAATAGCTTCTAAAATAATTATTAATAAATGACCTCCATCAACAGGTAAGATAGGTAAAAAATTACCAAAAGCAAGAAGAACTGAAACAATTGCAACAAATAAAATAAAATTTTGGAATCCCATAGCTGCTGATTGCTGAAAAATGCTTATAACACCAACTGGTGAAGTTGGTCTAGCATACTCAAAAGGTATTTTACCAGTAATGAGCATCCCAAAAAGTTTTGTATATGTCACTGATAAGTCCCATAGCATTTTTGAACTTTCTTTTATTATTTTTAAAAAACCAAGTTTTGTTTTTATAAGCTGTGGGGCTACTCCTAAGTAACCTTTATTTTCTACACTCGATAATTTAACTTTAATATCAACTAATTTGCTATCTCTTTCTATTTTAAAAGTAACTTCTTTGCCTGGATATTCTTTAATTAGTAAAGCAAAATTATCCCAAGAATCTATTTTATTGTTTTCAAATTCTAATATCTTATCACCTATTTTAAATCCATAAGTATCTGCAGGAGAAGAAGGTTCTATATAATTAATAGTAGTTGTAGGCACAAACACACCCATTGAAAGAAAGATAATTATTAAAATATATGCAAAAATTATATTAAAAATACCTCCACCGCTAATGATAATAAACTTTTTTATAAAAGGCTTATTGTAAAAAACTTTTTCTTTTAAATTTTCTGGAACTACTTCATTTCTATCAAAACCAAGTATTTTATTGTATCCGCCTAAGGGAATTGCACTTATTCCAAATAGGGTCTGACTTTTTTTTGATTTAAATTTTAATATTTTTGGTCCAAATCCAATAAAAAATTCTTGAACATGGACATTGCTTAATTTAGCAAATATGAAATGTCCAAATTCATGAACTAAAATAATTAATGAAAAGCCTGTTAATGCAAGTATATATTGAATTATTAACATAATTATACTTTTCCAAACCTTCTATTTCTTTTCTGATATGAATAAATAGCTTTAAAAAAATGTTTTCTTGAAAAATCTGGCCATAATACTTTTGTAAAATATAACTCAGTATAAGCAAGCTGCCAGAGTAAAAAATTACTTAATCTATATTCCCCACTTGTTCTAATTAATAAATCTGGATCTGGCAAACCATTAGTATATAAAAAATTTGAAAACAAATTAACTTTTTCTTCAATTGTTTTTGTTTTATATTCTTTAATTAATGAATTATTTTCGTTGAATTCTTCTACCATTTTTTCTGCAGCTTGGTATATTTCGTACCTTGAACCATAGTTAAATGCTATATTAAAAATCAAAGAATCGTTATTTTTTGTCTTTTCTTCAGCATTTAAAAAAACATCTAAAATATCTTTTGGAATAGTACTGCGGTCACCAATTAAATTTAGCTTAATATTATTTTTTATCAATCCAGGTAGTTCCCTATTTAAGACTTCAACAAACAAAGACATTAAGCCTTCAACTTCATCCTTAGGCCTCTGCCAGTTTTCTGTAGAAAACGAAAATGCAGTAAGGTACTTTACTCCAATATCTTTACATGCAATTACTATTTCACGCAATACCTCTGCACCTTTTTGATGTCCAAACATTCTTGGCAAATTCCGTTTTGTAGCCCAACGGCCATTTCCATCCATTATTACTGCAATGTGTGTTGGTATATTATTTCTCTTTAACTTTTTTATTGATGGAATATTAAGCGAAGAAAATATAGAAGAAATTTTTAAAAAAAAAATATTTAAACCCATAAATTTACACTTCCATAATTTCTTTTTCTTTAAGTGACAACATTTCATTTATTTTTTCAATATATTTATCTGTAATTTCTTGTGTTTTTTTGAAATAACTCTCTAAATCATCTTTTGTAATTTCTTTATTTGTTTCAAGTTTTTTTAAATCTTCATTTATATCTCTTCTAATATTTCTAATTGCTATTCTTCCATCTTCAGCAATTTTTTTAACCAACTTTACAAGTTCATGTCTTCTTTCTTCATTAAGTTGAGGAATATGTAGCCTAATTACTTTACCGTCATTGCTTGGATTTAAGCCTAAATCAGAAGATAAAATTTGCTTTTCAATTTCTTTAATAAATTTAGCCTCATAAGGGCTTATTACTATTGTTCTTGGTTCAGGTATTGTTATATTAGCAATATATTTTAACTGTGTTTTAGCACCATAATAATCAATAAAAATTCTGTCTAGTAATGCAACTGATGCTCTTCCAGTTCTAATTGTATTAAGCTCATGTTGGGTATTTTCTAAAGATAACTTCATTCTTTTTTCACATTCAGATAAAAGCTGATCTTTAATTTTAATCACCCCTTTTTAACTAATGTTCCAATTTTTTTGCCAAGCACAACATTTTTAATGTTTCCTTCTTTAGTAATATCAAACACAACAATTGGCAAGTTATTCTCCATGCATAATGAAGTTGCAGTTGAATCAAGTATTCTTAAATCTTTATCAAGGACCTCTATAAAAGTTAATTCATCATATTTTATTGCTCCTGGATAAATCTTTGGGTCTTTGTCATAAACACCATCAACTTTTGTAGCTTTAAACAATATCTCTGCATTAATCTCAAGAGCCCTTAGGGCAGCAGCTGTATCAGTAGAAAAATAAGGATTTCCAGTTCCACCAGCAAATATTACAACTCTGTTTTTTTCAAGGTGTCTTAATGCCCTTCTCCTTATAAAAGGTTCTGCTATCTCTTGCATGGTTATAGAACTTTGAACTCGGGTTGAAACATTCTTTTTTTCCAGTGCATCCTGAAGACCAATTGCATTCATAACTGTAGCCAGCATTCCAATATGGTCAGCTGTTGTTCTGTCCATGCCATTTGCACTTGCTGCTGCACCACGCCAAAAATTACCTCCACCAATAACAACTGCTATTTCAACTCCTAAATTCCATACTTCACATATTTGGCTTGCAATATTGTCCATTACCTTTGGGTCAATTCCATAGTTAGCCTTGCCTAATAAAGCTTCACCGCTTATTTTTAACAGTATCCTTTTATATTTTGGCTTTAACTTTTCTGTCATTTTTTAAAAAGAATTTACTTACTATTTTGCCATATAAAACATTTATTTAATATTTTGCCTTATTTAATATTTTTTATTATTTTTATCAATTTATTACTTATTTTTTTATAAGCTATTTAATATTAGTAGCTATTATTAGTAGCTATTATTAGTTGAAATTATTGGTTGCTAGTTTCTCCTAAAACCCACCTTACAAATCTTTTTACAACAATATTTTCGCCAATTTTTGAAATATACTCATTTATTAGATCTTTTACTGTTATTTCATTATTTTTAATGTAAGGTTGTTCTAATAAACAAACTTCTTGAAAATATTTTGATAATTTTCCTTCTGCTATCTTATCAACTACAGATTGTGGCTTACCTTCATTTATTGCTTGGTTTCTATAAATATCTTTTTCTTTTTCAATTACCTCTTGTGGAACATCATCTCTTGATACATATATTGGAGATGAGGCAGCTATTTGCAGTAAAATATTATGTGCAAGTTCTTTAAACAATTCATTCCTAGCCACAAAGTCCGTTTCACAATTCATCTCTAACATTACACCTATTTTTGACCCTAAATGAATATAACTAGCAATTATTCCTTCTTTTGTTGGTCGAGATGCTTTCTTTGCTGCTTTATCTAAACCTTTTTCTCTAAGGTATTGACTTGCTTTTTCAAAATCTCCATTGCATTCAATCAGTGCTTTCTTGCAATCCATCATGCCAACACCGCTTTTTTCTCTTAATTTTTTTACCATTTCAGCAGATATTTCCATTTATTTCCTCCCTGTAGATGTGTATTTATGCTTATAAATCAGTATTTTAAATCAGTATTTTAAATCAGTTTATTAGTATTTTTATAATTCTAATTCTTCTTCAAAAAATTCATCATCAACTTCACTATCTCTGCTTATAACTTTTATTGTTTCTTGATTTTCAACATCGTTTAAAACATTACTTTCGGCAGTTTTATCATTTTCTTTTTCGCTAGCTTCTAAAATTGAAGAAGTTTGTGATTTTCCTTCTTTTATAGCATTACAAATGATACTAGTAATTAAACTGCATGACCTTATTGCATCATCATTTCCTGGTATAACATAATCAACCTTGTCCGGGTCGCAGTTAGTATCAACTAATCCAACAATTGGTATATTTAACTTTCTGGCTTCTTCAATAGCTATTGCTTCTTTATGAGGATCAATGACATATAATAAATCAGGAAGCCTTTCTAAATTTCTAATACCACCAATATTATATAAAAGTTTTTGATATTCTTTTTTAATTTTTAATACTTCTGTTTTTGGAAGCTTATCAAATAATTGTGATTTTTCCATTTCCTCAATTTCGTATATCCTTTTTATACGCTTACTAATTGTATTGAAATTTGTTAAAGTTCCTCCTAACCACCTATTTCTAACGTAAGGCATTTCACAATCTTTAGCATAGTTTTCAATTACATCTTGAATTTGTTTTTTTGTCCCAACAAATAAAACAATCCCATTATTTGCAGCTACACTTTTTACATGCTCATACGCTTCAATAATAAGTTGCATAGTTTGCTGTAAATCAATTATATATATGCCATTTTTTTCGGCATATATATATTTTTTCATCTTTGGGTTCCATCTTCTAGTTTGATGCCCAAAATGAACCCCTACTTCTAGAAGCTGTTTCATAGTTACGATGTTTTCCATTTTTTCTCCTTTTTTATAATGGTTTTTACCTCCATCACTATAACAATTAATTTATCAACCATTTACTGCAAGTGATGTGTGAATTTCAACGATAAAGTTTAACATAATATATTTTTTTGAGCAAATACTATATAAAAATATAAAAAAAATTTAAAGATGTTAGTATTAAAATTCTTTATTTACTTGCTTATTTAATTACTTATTTACTTAGTTATTTAGTTAATTACTGTATTGCTTATTTATTTAGCCTTATTTATTTATTTATTTTGCTCTTGGGTGAAATTTTTCAAAATCTAGTTTTAATTTTTTTAAATTTAAATGAGTATAGATTTGCGTAGTTGAAATATTTTCATGTCCTAAAAGCATCTGAATTTCTCTTATACCTGCGCCCTGTTGCAGAAGGTGTGTTGCAAAAGTGTGACGGATTTTATGAGGGCTGATATTTTTACCAATACCCGCAGCTTTTATATATTTTTTTACTATATTTCTTAATGATCTTTGTGAAAGCTTACTTCCAAATTTATTAATAAATAGGTTTTCATTATCTATGTTGTTCTTATTATTTATAAAACTTTTATTATTTATAGATTTTTCATTATTATTGAAAAAATTTATTTCATTTTTACTAAAATTTTTTATACCATTATTTAAGCTATTTTTTTTGTTTATAATTTTTTCTTTTTTACTTTTTTTTATAATTAATTTTTCTCTAACTTTAAGATATTGATCAAGCCAAAAAACTGTTCTGGAATTTAAAAACACTACTCTGTTTTTTCTACCCTTTCCAAATATTCTTACTTCTTGTTTATCAAAATTTAAGTCACTTATCTTTATTGATTCAAGTTCACTAACTCTTGCTCCTGTTGAATACAACATTTCTATTATTGTTCTATCCCTAACCCCAGACGGATTTTCAGTATTGATTATATTTACAAGTTTATCCATTTCATTTATAGATAAAAAAGTAAAAAGTCCTTTTTTACTTTTTGGCGGGACTATAAGTTGACTTAAATTGACATCGAGTAAATTGTTATTTTCTAAAAATTTAAAATAATTGTTTAAAGAAGAAAATTTTCTTATTAATGTCTTGTTAGAATATTTAAATTTACTAATGTATTTTAAAAAATCTCTAAAGTTATTTAAATTTATACTATTTTTTACATCTAAATTTTGTAGACTTTTATCTTCAGTACTATTTTTTGTTTCATTATTAGTTTCACTCTTTTTTTTTAAAAAGTTTAAGAACTGGTATAAATCCCTTTTATAAGCATTAAATGAATTAATTGAAAGATTTTTTTCAAACTTTATATATTTTAAATAAGCATTTAAACTTTCATCTAAGTTCATTTTTTAATATATTTTTAATCTTTTTATTCTTTCTAATAGTTTTTTATTTAAATCTAAAAATAATCACTTTGTATATCTTTCATTTTCTTCTTTATATCGTCTCTGTTTTGTAGTAATTCATTAAAAGTTTCATTTATGTTTTTATTTGCGATATTGTCAGTAGTAAAATTATTTTTCTTTAATTTTTCAAGATTATCTTTTATTTTATTTATTAAA
Organism: uncultured Actinomycetota bacterium; assembly: GCA_964387355.1. Taxonomy (GTDB): domain Bacteria; phylum Actinomycetota; class Humimicrobiia; order Humimicrobiales; family Humimicrobiaceae; genus Calidifonticultor. Next base: position 32,930 of record CAYLWJ010000101.1, read on the forward strand.
TTTATTATAAGGTATCTTATTTTATCCGATTTATAATCTGTTTTAAAATTATCCACTGATATATCATCTAGTATATCATCAAAAGCAGAAAAGATATTAGTTACGATATTATTAATATTTTTAAAATTTATTCTTTTACTTTTTAATAGTTTATTAAATAAGCCTTTTAAATTTTTTTCAAAAATTTCATCATACCTATAAAGTGCGTATCCTAAAACACTTTTTGGTTTGTCAATTTTTTTCCTCCAAAATACCATTTATTTTCTCCAAAAAATAATTAAATATTATAAATACTATTATAAAATATCATTATAAAAATAAATTAAAACTTAACTTTAAATTTTTGTTTTTATTGCTATTACAAAATTAAAAATGCATTTTTTGTAATTATTTTATCATAATCTAATAAAATGATTTAAGTTTTTTTCAAATATTAATTTTTTAAGCTGTAATTCTGAAATTATTTGAAGTACTTTTGTTACATCAAATTTAGTCTCCATAACAACTTCTTCAATGCTTTTTGGTTTAAATCCAATAATTTCGTAAATAATTTTTTGTTCATTGTTAAGTTTTAAACTTTCTTTTTTAAAAAATGTATGCTTTACTTTTTTATAATTTAAATTGTTTTGCTTTAAATCAAAGTCTTTATTGAAGAATTGGTTAATCTCTTCTATTATATCATCAATATTACTAACAAGTTTTGCCCCCTGTTTTATTAGATTATGGCATCCCTTGCTTTCATTACTAAAAATATTTCCTGGTACACAAAATACTTCTCTATTTTGATTTAAGGCAAATTCTGCTGTAATTAATGCTCCGCTTTTTTCAGGTGCTTCAATAACAATTGTACCCATGCTAAAACCGCTAACAATTCTATTTCTAATTGGAAAATTATTCTTTAAAGGTTTTGTTCCAGGAGGAAATTCTGAAACCAATGAGCCATTATTTAAAATATTTTTATAAAGTTCTTTGTTGCTTTCTGGGTATATGATATCTAATCCACATCCCAGTATTCCAATTGTTCCTCCTTTATATTTTAATGCACTATTATGCGCATAATAGTCAATGCCAGAGGCTAAACCACTTACTACTGTTATTCCCATTTTAGACAGCTCTTCTGCAAAATATTTGGCAACATCTCTACCGTAAACAGTATTTTTCCTTGTTCCAACTATAGAAATAAAATATTTTGACTTCTTTATTTTATCACCTTTATAAAAAAGAATAATTGGGGGATTATTTATCTGCTTAAGTAAATACGGGTAGTAATTTTGAGAGATGTTAACAATTTTTATTTCATTTTTATTTATCTTATTAATATAATTATTATAATTATCATAATTATTATTAATGCTGTTGCTGCTATCTTCAAATAACTTTTTTTGATTTTTAATGTCATATTTTAAAAAAAAATAATCTACAGTTTTTTGTAAATTAAAATTATTTTGTTTATATTCTTCATATAAAATAGAAGGTTTTATTTTTATTTCATAAAGTAAAAATAAAATTTTTAAATTTAGCAAATTATTATTAAAATTGTCATTATTTGCCAAATTAAAATTTATGGAGTTATTATTCATGAGAATATTTTACCCTTTTAATAAATTTGATACATTTAATTGACATATTTAAAATTAAATTTCACTATTAAAATTAACTCTATAATTTAATGCTTCCATAAAATGTTTAGTTTTAATATTTGTAGACATGTCTAAATCAGCAATTGTTCTTGAAACCTTTAATAAACTTGCCATTGCTCTTCCTGATAATTTATAGGTATTAAAAACCTCTAATACTGTTTTTTTTATTTCAGAATTTTTTTCAACCCATTGATTTACTAATTTTGAGTCTGCTTCTGAGTTAAAATTAATATTTAGATTTTTTATATTTTTATATCTAATCTTTTGTATTTTATGAGCTTCATTAATTCTAGCTTTTATATCTTGAGAGTTTTCTGAGGGTAACTTTTTGAAGAAATCCTGGTAATCTAATCTAGGAACATTTATCCTCATATCAATTCTATCCATAATTGGACCTGATATATTTTTCCAGTAGTTTTCTATTTCTTTAGTGCTGCATTTACACTTTTTAGCACTGTCTTGAAAATAACCGCAAGCACATGGGTTAGTTGCAAGAACAAGCATAAAATTACAGGGAAATTTATAAAATAAATTATTTCTTGAAATTATAATTTCTTTATTTTCTAGAGGTTGTCTTAAATCTTCAATGAGGTATTTAGGAAATTGTGAAAATTCATCTAAAAATAAAACGCCCCTATGAGCTAAGCTAATTTCACCTGGCTTTGGGACTATTCCTCCACCAATAAGAGATGCTCTTGAAACTGTATGATGAGGATTTCTAAATGGTCTTATTTTTATAAAAATATCTTTATATTTTTTATATAAACTATATATTTTAGTCACTTCAATACTTTCCTCTAGATTTAATTCCGGCATTATTGTAATTATTCTTTGGGCTAGCATAGTTTTACCAGCCCCAGGCGGACCAACAAGAAGAATATTGTGCATTCCACTTGCGGCAATTTCTATGGCTCTTTTTGCCTTAGACTGACCTTTAATATCTGAAAAATCAATATTAAGAGTTTTAAAACTGATATCTAAATTATCTAAATCAAAACTAGCATCTTCGCCAATGTCTTTAAAATTATCTATAAAAATGTTTTCAATACTTTTATTTGTTATTATATTTATTACTTCAATTAAATTTGTTGAACTTATTAAATTTATCCCTTTTATACAGCTAGCTTGCCTTAAATTATCTTTTGGTATAAAAAAGTATTCTTTTTTTGAATTTCTACATTGTTCTGCCATACATATAATACCTCTAATAGAATTAATTTTGCCATCAAGTGATAACTCACCAATAAAACTTGATTTTTCTATTAAAGTAAAATTAACATTTTTAACTTGTTCACTTGCAATTAAAATAGCAATTGCAATTGGCAAGTCATAAAATACTCCCTCTTTTTTAATATCTGCTGGTGATAAATTTATTGTTATTTTTTTTGGTGGAAATTTAAATCCGCTATTTATAATTGCAGCTCTTACCCTTTGTCTTGATTCATTAACGGCCTTATCAGGTAAACCTACAATTGTAAATGTTGGAAGACCATTTGAAATATGTATTTCAACAAAAATTTCAATTGCCTGTATTCCTACAAGTGAAAAACTTGATAATTTAAAAAACATAAAAAAATTATATACCTATTTACATAAATATGCAATAGACTATATACATAAATATCATAAAATTTTTTTCAAACGATTTTTCATATTCTTCTTAAGAGAAATAATTAAAGTTAATCTAGTAAATTATATAGCTAATAAATTATAAATATAGAAAAGATGTTAAGGGATTTCTTGTTTAAAAAATATTAGGTAGATATTGTATATAGGTTTTTTTATTTAGTTTTTTAAAAGTTATCGCATCAAAGCTTATTTCAATTTCCCCAAATTTGTTTTTTTCAATATTTGTAATGTAGTGACTTGCACATTTTCTTATTTTTTCTATTTTTTTATAATTAATTGACTCTATAGGTTCACCATAAGTTAAAAATCTTCTTGATTTTACTTCAATAAAATGTAGAGTATTTTTTTTAAATGCTATTATGTCAACTTCACCATATATGCATCTAAAATTTTTTTCTAAGATTTTAAAACCTTTTTGCTTTAAATAGCCTTCTGCCGCTAGCTCACCTAATTTTCCAAAAATTTTGTTATTTTTATTATCACTACTAAAATTACTAATACTTGCTTCATTATTATTGCTGCTTTTACTGCTACTGCTCCTATTATTTACTTCATTATTGCTGTTGTTACGGTTATTGCTATCGCTGCTACTACTGCTGTTATTAATACTACTATTACTTACTTTATTAT
>CAYLWJ010000102.1:0-34286 GCA_964387355.1 uncultured Actinomycetota bacterium
AAAAATGGTAGTTTTTTTTACAAGAGGAATTATTTTATGAATTTCTATCTACTACAAGCAAGCAAACTTTTATAAAATTTTTTGAGATTTTTTCTCTTTTATATTGTTAAATTAAATTTAATTTATCTATATCTACACAAATTGTTATAATTACTGTATTATTATTTATAAGCTTGTGCTTCTTGTTGTTTTGTTTCATATTTGCTAATTAACAATTTAGTTTTATTTCTTAAATTTCTTAATATTTTTGCTTATAAGTTTATTAAAAGTTAAGCCTTTTAGAAACTATTTTTTGTTATTTTTATTTTTTTTATTTTTGTTTTTTAAAGCACCATAACTGGTAGGCATTTATAAAAAACTATATTAAAGAGGAATTATGGCTATAACAAAAGTCGAAGCAGGTATTTGTGGCTTTGTTACAGAAATAGAAACATTTTCTGAAGATATGCAGCATGTCACTTTCAAAGTAAATACGGATTGCGAGAAAATAAATAAACTTTCAAAAAAATTAAGTAAAGTGGATGCATATAATGAAATAAAAAATGGTTTTGATGGGGAACTTTATAAGCTAATAAGAGAAGAACTTAAAGGATGCTGCGCAGGTTGTGCTGTCCCGGTTGGATTATTTAAATCAATGCAAGTTGCTGCACAAGTTGCACTACCAAAAAATATCTTTATCACAATAACAAAATAAATTATTTTGAAAGGTTATTTATATGAAGGTTTTTAACTTAGATTTTATAATGGGTGCAAAAATTGTAGGTATACAAATTTTTAAAAATTTATGAACAAATATTTATAATAAGGAAAATGACTAATAAAGATAAAAACTTAAATTTTAATTTCAACTTAAGTTCTGCTGAGAGAGTGGAACTTGAAAGGATTGTTTTAGATAAAGACTTAGATTCAGCTTTTAATTTTGTAAAAAGACAAAACTTAAATATAAATAAAGCTGAAGCTCTTAAATATTGCTCTGAATGGTTAAAGGAAATAAAAAAAGCAGAAGATGAAAAATTAAAAATCAGATTTTCAAATATAGGTCCAAGTTTTAGAATTTAAAAATTTTCTAAATGAGAAATTACAAATATTACATTACAAATATCACAAATGAAGAATTACAAATTTAATATTTTAAAATACATTTTAGTCTTTCTTATCTTTCAACTTTGCTTAAATATTGGCTGTAATAAAACTCAACTTGTTGAAAATCAGGGAAAATCTCTACAAACTTCTGCATATACAACAGCACAAGAAACAAAAACTATTCAAGAAACAGATAAAATTCAAGAAACAAAAACAACAAGCACAGCAACTGAAGGCACAACAACTGAAGGCACAACAAATAATGTAAATAATACAAAAAAGACCGAAGAGGAGATGCAAGTCAAAATGAAAATAGAAAGTCCTTCTTTTAAAAATAATGATACAATTCCTTCAAAATATACCTGCGATGGTGAAGATATTAATCCGCCATTAAAGATAGCTGGAGTACCAAAAAACACAGTAAGCCTTGTACTTATAGTTGAAGACCCTGATGCTCCAGGTAAAACCTGGGTGCATTGGACAGTTTGGAACATTGACCCAAAAACAACTGAAATAGCAGAAAATAGTGTTCCTGTTGGGGCTATACAAGGAATTACAGATTTTGGCTTTGCAGGATACGGTGGCCCATGCCCTCCTTCTGGAACACATCGTTACTTTTTTAAACTTTATGCTATAGATACACTTATTAATCTTAGCTCATCTGCAACAGCTAAAGATATCAAAAAAGCTATGGAGGGTCATATTCTTGACAGCGCAGAACTTATAGGGTTGTATTCAAGGAAGTAATTTAATCTACCTTATTACAGAAATAATTAAAAAATCTATAAATAAATTTTTTAAGTAATTATTAGTTACTATTGCAAGTGGCACATATTCTTTAAGTAAACCAGCCCATATAAGTGCCATACCTGCAAATGATACAACTCCAATAAGTATTAAACCGGTAGCCCGTTCTAGATATTTTTATATTTAATTTATTTACTTCTTTTTTTTATTTCCTTCATTGCTTTTATAGCTTTTTCTCTTGAAATAACTGAACCTGATACAGAGATAGCTTTTAAAGTTTTTAAAGATTGCCTTGTACCAATTTTACCAAGTGTTTCTGCTGCTGCTGCTTGAATATAGGGGTCATTTGCAGATTTTAACAATTTAATAATTGCCTTTTCAGTCTCAATACTGGGATAATTTGAAAGTAATTGAGCCGAAAGCATTACAATATCAGCTCTTTTATGGTTAAGTGCAGAAATAAGCTTTGACTTATAACTAGCTTCTTTCCAGTCAATTTGACTTCCGCATTTAATGCAAACTTTTTCATTTTCATCATTAGGCCAAAAACAGTTTGGACAATATATTTTCATGTCAAATTTAAGACCGCATTTAAAATTAAAGATTTTTTATTATTTAAAAAGTAAATAGATTATATCATAATACTAAATACTCCCATTAATTAAAATTTTGAGGCCATTTTTAGACTTATAAGAATTTTCTTTTATATCTGCATTATATCTCAACTAAAACCATTTTCTTTATCTCTTCAGCGATTCTTTGCGGTTGTGGGATATAAAACTTTTCCATTACAGGTGAAAAAGGCGCTGGGGTATTTGGAGCTGCAACCCTTGTAACTGGTGCAATTAGATAATCAGGAATTTTTTCTGCAATCTGGGCAGCAATTTCAGCCCCTATGCCGCCTTGTTTTGGTGATTCTTCAACTATTACAATTCTACCTGTTTTTTTAACAGAGTTTAAAATTAAATCCATGTCAAGAGGCCAAAGAGTTCTTGGGTCAATTACTTCACAAGAAATTCCTTCTTGGTTTTGCAAAATATCAGCTGCAATAAGAGCAAAGTGCATCATTAAAAGGCTAGCCACTATGGTTACATCACTACCCTGCCTTCTTATAATACCTTTACCAATTGGAATTGTGTAACTCTCATCAGGTATCTCGCTTGATGCATCAATTGTACCTGACTCCTGACGAGGGCCTTTTGAACCATATAATAATTTATGCTCAAAAACTAAGACAGGATTATCATCCCTAATAGCTGAAACAAGAAGTCCATAAGCATCATAAGCCGTAGCTGGTGCAATTATTTTTATTCCAGGACAAGATAAAAAGTAAGGCTCTAAATTTTGTGCATGTTGTGCCCCCCTTCCAGTTACACCAACAGGTGCACGCATTACTATTGGCACTTTAAGCTTTCCACCTGACATATATCTTAGTTTTGCAATTTGATTTACAACTTGATCCATTGCGCATAATAAAAAATCCCCATACTGCACATCAGCAATTGGTCTTAGTCCCATCACAGCTGCACCGCAAGCATAACCAAAAATACCAATTTCTGAAATTGGAGTGTCGATTATTCTATCTGGAAACTCTTTTTCAAGTCCAAGAGTAACTGTAAATGCTCCACCAAAACCACCAGGTATACCAATATCTTCACCAATACAAAAAACTGTTAAATCTCTTTTCATTTCATCTCGAATAGCTTTCCTTAAGGCTTCTGCAACACTTAATTTCATCTAGGCACCTCCATATCTATATATAAGTCATTTAGTGTATCTTCCGGGTCTGGGTCTGGGCTGTTTTGTGCAAAAATTATTGCATCATCCACTTCTTTTTTTACTTCATTTTTTATCCTATCAATAATATCTTTATCAGCTATATTCTCAGATAATAAAAAAGTTTCATATAAAGGCAGGGGGTCTCTTGACTGCCAGTACTCTTTTTCTTCCTTTGACATATAATTGCATGGATCTCTTCTTGAATGGCCGCACAATCTAAATGTTTTTAATTCCAAAAGAGTCGGCAGGTAATTTTCACGAGCTAAATCAATGGCAACTTTTGCCTTTGCATAAACATCTAAAACATCCATACCATCTGCTATATCTGGTCTTATACCATAACAATAAGCTCTGTCTGCAATGTTATCTAATTTTAGTGTTTTTTTAATGTGAGTTGATGCACCATATTGGTTATTTTCACAAACAAACACAGCAGGTATTTCATAAACTGCAGCCATATTTATTCCTTCATGAAATGCTCCTTCATTTGAAGCACCGTCACCAAAAAAGCTAACCGCAACCCTTTTTTCACCTTTAAGCTTAAAAGCTAGAGCCATACCACCAACTATAGGTATGTTTGCTCCAACTATTGCAATTGCAGGAAGCATACCCTTATCTAAATTTCCAACGTGCATTGAACCACCCTTGCCTTTGCAACAGCCGCTTATCTTTCCATACAGCTCAGCCATTATCTCCTTTAGCGAAAGCCCTCTTGCAATTGCATGACCATGCGGTCTGTGAGTAGAAGCTATAACATCATCTTTTTTAAGACAAGTACAAACTCCAACCGCACAAGCTTCCATACCAATATACTGATGAATTGTTCCAGGCATTTTACCTTCTAAGAAAAGCACTTTTATAGCTTCTTCAAATTCTCTAATCTCTAACATTTTTTTATAGATTTCTAAAGCTGAGTCTATTCCTATTTCTGATATTATTTTTCTTTTTTGCTTTATATCAATTGGAACTAATTTATTTTGTTCAAATACCTTATGTTGCAGTTCCTGTAATTTTAAAAAATTCCTATCTTTTTTTATGCTTTTAACATCATTTTCTTTAACTTTAGGACTAATATCTTTTTTATCTTTATCTTCAGAGACCTCAGAGACCTCAGAGACAATTTTAATCTTATCATTCTCATTAGCTTTCTTAACACCTACAGTTTTAATATCAGCTTTATCTAAATCATCAATTATTGCAATGATATCACCTGTTTTTATTTGACTATCAGGTAAAAAATTTAATTTTTGTACTACACCTTCTGCAACACTTTCAAACTCCATTGTTACTTTATCAGTCTCAACTTCACATAAAGGCTGGCCTCTTTTAACAAAATCTCCCTCCTTTACAAGCCAGCGAATTAGCCTAACTTCATCAGAAGTTTGCCCAAGTTGAGGCATTTTAATTTCTTTTGCCAAAATATACCTCCCTAATCATAAAACTCATTCTAAAAAGTTTTAAAATTAACATTATTAAAAATTACTAACAATTATTAACAATTATTAACTTATAAAATTGACATTATTTAGCCAACATTAAAAAGTTTAAATTATTAAGCTTAAAATTATTAAACTTAAATTAAGATTAAATTTTTAAGCTTTATTATTGCTGCCATATTGAAGCATAAAATTTTCTATTATATTTTGTACAGCAATCCTTGCTTTTACATTAATATCACTAGAAAAACCAGAACCAATAATTTCATACGGATTACTTTTTAAATCTAACTTATCTGTAGCTTCTTTTAAAACTTCAAAGTAAACTTTTTTTAAAATACTTCCTACATTTATCTTTCTAATGCCCATTTTGATAGCATTCTCTACATCATTTTTATTAATATAACTTCCTCCATGAAGTACCAAAGGAATTTTAATTTTCTTTTTAATCTCTTCCAGGGCCTTTAAATTAAGACGAATTTCTTTCTTTCCATGCATGTGCGCCTGTCCGATATTAACTGCAAGAGCGTCTACACCAGTTTGAGTCACAAAGCTATATGCTGATTCAGGAGTAGTATATTTTAAATCATCAGGTATTTCTTTTAATTCATTTTCTATACCAGGAAGTGATACTAGCTCTCCTTCAACACATACACCTTTTTTATGTGCTTTTTCTACAACCATAGAGACTTTTTCTATTTGTTCGTCAAAGGAAATATTTTCATCCGTAAACATCACTATTTTGTAGCCCATATCAATTGAATTTAATACAACATCAAGTTTTGGTGATTCGTTAAAAATAGAACAAGCAGGCACAGATATTTGATTACATGCCTCCTCAACAAGTTTTGCATAAATAGTAAGAGGATCTTTTACAACCCTATTGTCATGAGTTAAAAATAAACCACTAAATCCAAGTATTATTGGTGAACGCATTTTCTCTGCTGCATCATAAGCAGCTAAAAGAGATTCAATATTCCAGCTTTCAAAATAGCCTACTGCATATTCTTTTTTTTCTGCATGTTGCATTAATTCTTGAAAATCAACTAACGGCATAAAACCTCCAAACTTTTTTATTTGCTTATTTAATTTAAATTTTCTTTTATTTTCTTTATTTTCCTAATCTTTATTTCTTAACCTTCTTCTATTATTTCATTTAACTTAAATCTATATTCCTTAAACCTATCCCAGTCAGCATCCATTGGAATAGCATGATCAATATGCGGAATATATCCACCTTGTTTTAATAAAATTTTTACCATTTCAAGTTCTTTATCTATATCTTTACTTTCAACATTATCTTTTGGAAATAAAATCTTTTTATCAACTCCGCCTAACATTTGAAGTTTTGGAAATTCTTGTCTTATTTTTATCAAATCATTTACTGCTTCCATTGGGAAAACACCAGTAACTCCACAACTAATCCATAAAGGTATCAGCTCATCTATTAGACCATCACAATCTACAATAATATTTTTTATTCCAAATTGCTTTAAAAAATCTATAAATTTAACATAATATGGTGTTAAAAATTCTTCAAAAGCAGTCTTTGATATAAAAGAACCTGTTTTAAAAGCCATATCCTCCCATATCATAACCCAATCTATTTCAATTAGTTTAAAAATTTCTGAAAAGTACTCCATAGAAAAATTCAAATAAAATTCATTTATTTTCTTAATTAATTCTGGGCTATCGTATAAGCTAAGCATGTAATTTACATCTCCCATTAAGTGTCTCGGCATTCCACAAAATCCAAAGGGATTTCCGCCTAGTCTTATTGGGTAATCTCTGTCTTTTAATTTTAAAGCAAGCTTATCAAAATTTTCAGGCAGTCTTTTTTTAAAATCTTTATCATAAAACTGCATATAATCATAAAAATCCTTTAAGCTTTTTATAGGATAATCAATGCTCATTGGAGCAGATGTTCCTTTTTTTAAAATCTTTTGGGTAATACCATAATTATCTTTAAAAACTATATAATCATCTTTATCTTCTAAAATTACTTTTGAAAACATTGGGCTTAAGTCAAAAGGAAATTTTGCAGGATATGGATCTAGGTTAAAATATTTCATTAAAAAAGTATCAAGATATTCAGAGCTTTTAGAACTTTTTTTATCTTGATAACCTTTATTATCTTTATAATCCTTAATATTTTCATAATCATTCTTTTGATTTATAACATAGTCTAAAGGCAAAGATACTCTTACAAGATCTGAGTCTTTTAAGCTCTCTGGAGGCTCTTGAATATTTAAATTATTATTTTTATTCCATTTTCTAATAAGTCCTGCCCAGTATCCATATTCATATTTTAAATTTTTTATGCCTGATTCAAAATTTAAAACTGCTAGAAATCTCTCTCTAGAATTCACTTAAACCTCACTTATTTTAATTTACAAACAAAAAAATTTTTTTATTTGCAGCAAATTATATTATTAAAATTAACTGGAAATTATTTTGTAAATAGGTTTTAATTTCTCAAATAAATCTTTATAAACACCTATATACTTTTTATATTTTTCATATTCTCCTTGTCTTGGAAATTTCTCTATATTAGTTTTAACAAAATCATTAACAACTTTATCTAAACTTTTAAACATTCCTATGGAATGACCAGCAAGTATTGCAGAACCAAGAGTAGATAAATCACTTCTAAAAAGATTTCTATATGGTAATTGCAAGACATCTGATTTTATTTGAAGCCAAAAATTACTTTTATTACCACTACCAATAGCTGTCACTGTTTTAAATTCTATATCTGGAAGCAAGTCTTTAATAATTTCTTTTGTTAAAAAATGATCATATGCTATTGATTCAAGTATAGCTCTGTAAAAATGTATTTTTCTATGAGCCCATGTATGGCCTATAAAAAGACCCCGAACATTTGGGTCAGGTGGAAAAAACCTTCCTTGTAAATAATCAATTGAAATTAAACCGTCAGAACCAGCATTTAATTTTTCTGCTTCAGAATCTAAAAAATCATAAATATTTATCCCGTTTTTTTGTGCTTTTTCTTTTTCTTCAATAAAAAACTCATCCACAAACCATTTATGAGTCCTGCCAGCTAAAACAACTGAGATTAGATGGTATTTATTTCCAATTGCAGATTTCATACAAGCAAGTGTTTTATTTTTTAAATCATACCTATACTGATCAGAGCATACACCTAGTATACAAGCAGTTCCAGATACATCCACTAATTGTCCTTTATGTAATATACCAGCACCAATAAAACCAGCAGATTGGTCACCACAACCTGCAGCAACTGGGGTTCCCTCTAAAAGTCCTGAATCAGCACTTCCTTTTTTTGAGATCTCACCAATTATTTCTGAAGACTTAATAATTTTTGGCAGTTTTTCAGTATCAACTTCAAGTTTCTTACACAATTCATAAGACCATTCTGATTTTTCCAAATCAGCTAATCCAGAAAAGCATATAAAGGTTTCATCTATATATGCATCTTTAGCATTAAGACCTGTAAGTTTTCCAGCCACAAATGCTGAAGGCTGTATAAATTTATAAATATCTTTCCATTCATTTTTATTTTTCCAATATAAGATTTTATTTCCAAAAGTAGAAAAAGAGCCACTCTTTTGAATTATTAAATCTCCAAAATTTTTATGCATATATTCATTTTCTTTTGCACTTCTGCTGTCAAGGGGGGTATCATAATAAGTAACTGGATTAAAGTCTTTATCTATGCTCATAATACCGCCCATTTGGCTGTCAATTGACAAAGCAGCTATTTTATTCTTTGGTATTTTAGATTCAGCTAAAACTTTATTAATTAGTGTGCAAGTAATTTTGTAAAAATCATTTGCATCCTGCTCTGCTTGACCTGCTGCAGGATAAATAATATTCATTTCTTGCTTAGCTTCAGAAATGCTTCTTCCTTCTTCATCATAAATTACACACTTGGCTTCAGTTGTGCCTAAATCAATGCCAATTAAATAATTCATAATATAGCTCCTGTTACCTCTAAAACTTAATATTAATAAGATTTTTTATTATCTTATTATCTTACTGTAATCTTATTTATTGTAACCTTATCTGGTAATAAAATTTTTCCATTTGTTCGTCTGAATCAATTCTTAACGGAGTTATTCCAGTATATCTGCAAAAGATCTCTAATTCTTTAGTAAAATCTCCTAAAGTTGCATTTAAATGGTTTGCACCAATTACCTTTACGAAATTTTCAGCTTTAACGCCTAAATCTACAGTTACTTTTCCCCAAGTAAATCCTAAATGTTTTTCAAAATTTTCACCTAATTTTTTTAAGAGAATAGCTTTAGTATCTAAACCCTTTGCTTTACCAAACTGCAAATAATACTTTCCTTTTATTCTTGTTAAACGAGCTACTGTAACCTCTGGATAAGATATCCCACTATAACTAAAAGCTGCACCAGAGCAGCCATGAATATTTCCTATCGCAACAGTATTGCTTAAAGCATCTTGGGGATTAATTGAATTTGCAGCCCAAAAAATTGACCCTGCACCACAATTGGCAAACTCTATATAATCATCTTCTGCTGAAATTAAGTCACCAAACGCAGGTGGAACTGATGGATTAAGAAAATATAATATAACTGATGTAAGCAATCCTTTAATATCGCCTTCACAAACTGTGGGATAAATTTTTTGTGCTCCCAATTCATTTACAGGAAAAGGAAGAAAGGCTGGGAGTGTACATGCATCAACTCCATATTCAAAATATATTTCAGGCTGACATTTTATTGAAACGCCTGCTATATTTTCATCTTTCAGATCAGATAATCTTTCACGTGCAGCTATTAATAGTGCTAGCTGTTTTTTAAAAGCCTCTTTTGTTAGCATTTTTTCATCATAAATTACTTTTAAGCCATTTTTTTTAAGCCAATCTTCTAAGAATAATATTTTTTCAGGGTTTTTATTAATAATTTTTTCTGCTCTATTTACTAAGATATACTGGTCTTCAGATAAAATATCTCTAACCAAAAAGCTTTTTAGCTTTGGAATATCATCTTGAAGCTGTTCCATCTTTACTGCATAAGTTCCACCCCATAAAAGCAAAGCTGACTCGCGCATATTAGAGATTGTCGACACTGCGTTGCACCACTTTAAAATGTTTTCTTTATTGCCAAAATTTCTTTCATGGTTTATTGCATATTTATTAACACCCCACTCCATTAAACTAGAACAAGTTGCTGCAAGCTGGGATAAATTCCCTGATAATGGATCGTTTTCTGAATAATACATTATTGGCTTGTTAAGTTTTCTTACAAAATCCATAATTAACATAGGCGGAGACCATGTCCACGCACCAATTATTGCACCATCTATTACATTTTCATTTACCATTTTAATTGCTAAATTAACATCATTAATATTTCTTATCCCATACCATGAATCATTTTTATTTCTAATTTTAGATAAGGGATCAATAACACTTATAGAATTGTCTTGAAGGAATTTTTTTAACTCTTCCTGTTTTTTTCTTAAAAAGTTTTCAACTGCTGGATTAGAAACTCCAACATCTCTATCATCAGTAAAAGTAATTATTGCTATTTTTGCTTCCAAAATTTTTAAACACCTCCAATAACGTTAACCAAAATCAGTTGATATTAAAATAATTTTATAAAACAATTTTTAAAAACTATTTTAATATTAAATTAAGCAATTAAAGTAGAAAAACTTAATAAACATTACAATTATCATCCACCCTAACTACATCAGTATCTTTTTCATAAATAAATACCTTAAGCCATGCTGTTTTTATTTCTTGGGGTAAAATTTCTAAACTTGTACCATTTTTAATTGCCTCTAATAACCCAAGACCAGGGTAAGAAGACCATGGCTCAATTGCTAAGCTATATGTATTGCTATACCATGGATAATTATTGCTCCCATTATAGACAAGCCATATATATAAATATTTAAAAATTTTCTCATCAAACAAAAAGCCTATCCCAACTTTTTTCTTTAAATTTGTTATTGTAAACCAATTTTGTTTTAAATCTTTTGCATATAAAAGATCTGCAACTTTTGCATCTTTGCCTAAAACTTTAGAAAGGTCTACAAAACTGCCGTTTGCAGATGGAAATTTTTTTAAAGTACCTTTAGAATCAGGTTTAACTAATGGAAAATTCGATATTGAAAAAGGGTTGGAAACTATTTCTTCAGCTATAAAGTTAATCAAACAATCTTCTGAAATAAAAGGGCTTCCAAAACATGGATGATGGCCCCACATAAAATCTAACTTTTCATTTGATAAATTTATAACTTCTTCATTAATAGATAAAACAGCAGTATTACTTTCTAAAGTAATTGTCTTTTTTATTTGTAACGGGATTTTATTTAGTTTTGTAAAAAACTTAATGCTAATCTTTTCATCTCTGTCTTCTAAAATTTCATAATCCCATGACACCATTGAAGATTCATCATGCAGATTAAAACTTGCACCTTTATAAACACATGGTGAACCACCATTAGGGATAATTTCTTGCCATCCACCTAAATAAGTTTCTAGAAAATTTTCTCTGTTAAGTTGGCCTTCCTTAAAGTCTTTTGGAGATTTCCATAAAAAATCCAAGTCTAGCGGTTTATATACAAACTCTAAAATATCAGTGCCTTTTTCTAAAAGAATAAAAACTCTAATAAGCTCATTTTCCATAATTATTGATTTTAAACCTTTGTATCTTAATTCATCATTAATTCTGCAACCATAATTTCTTCTTAAAGCTGTCATTTTAATTATCCACCGCCACCCTTCTTATATTTTTATCATAAAATATGTCACCAGCATCAAAACTATGAGAGGAAAATTCTGATAATACAGCACCTTTAGGTCCACCTTGAAACCAATGCCAAGTATTTGGTTCTAATGTATACTGATCACCAGGCTTTAAAATTATTTCTTTTAAAATAAAAAGCTTGTCTTTGTATTTTTCAGGTATTTTAGCTCTTATTTCAGGTATTTTATCTTTTATATCTTTAAAATCCGTCTCTTTTTCACCGGTATCTACATAAAGGTAAACTTCGCCCCACCTGCATCTAAATGTTTCTTCTTTACCTAAAGAGCTGTCAATATCTGGATGTCTGTGTTGAGGACATATTTGATAAGGTAGAAGAGCAAGCTCTTTTGCACAAACTCTGGCTGTATTAACATAAATAATTACATTAAGTCCGATATTTTCAAAGTCTCCTAAACCAAAATCAGTTATTTCCATTTTATCAAATTCTGTCTGTTTAAAATATATTTTGGATTTATTAAATATTTCTATAGCCTTCTTTTTATAAAATAACCTCTTTTGCTCCTCCATTTTTTCCTCCCTTGAAGAAAAAATTAAATTAAACAATCAATTACTTAACTGACTAATAAATTATTTAACTAATTAAAATTTTTTAAAATTTTACATTGTACTGAAATTTACTTATTAAAAATTATTAAAATTAATTAAATAAAACTAAGAAAAGAACTAAGTAGAACTAAGTAAAATAAACATCTAGTTTTTTCTTTTCGCCTATTTTGCTAACATTTAAAGGATAATTTCTAAACTTTTCAGCAGACCAATAGTAAGCAATGGTATTATCAAGTGCTCTTTCAGATGATTGAACTGTATGATTGGTGCAAAGAATATGCCCACCTCCTGGTGATAATATTTCAATAACCCTTCTTACTTCTTCAGCAACATCGCTAAACTTCCCTTTTGACATTATTCTTCTTGTGTCAACATTTCCCCAAAACGTAAATTTTTTTCCATATTTCTTTTTTATTTCCTCTACATTATTAACATCTGGCTGGAGAGGATTTATGATATCAAACCCTATCTCTGCAAAATCATCTAACACCCAATCAACTTTTCCATCACAGTGAAAAGCAATTTTTACATTTTTATTAATTTTTTTAACTTCATCAACCATCCTTGCATATCTTGGTTTTATTAGTTCTTTAAACAACTTTGGACTAATGTATGGGCCTCTTTCATTTGCAACATCATCACCCCACCAGATAATATCAACACCCATCTCTACAAGTTTCTTTGATATTTTAAGTGATATTTCCATGGTTTTATCAAGTAATTCTATAGCAAAATCTTTATTTAAATAAAAATCAGTTAGAAAATTCTCCAAGCCTCTTAAATACCAGCTTGCTTCAAACATAGTGCAGGCACAGCCTCCAAGTATTGCATATTCTTTTCCGTCTTTTTCAATTAAATTCTTATATAACTCAAACCCATCTTTATAAATCTCAAACGGATCAGGCCATTTATAATTCTCATAACTTTTAATATCTGCAAGAGGGTGCTCTGCAAATTCACAATAGCTTCCATATTTAAAAGATTTTTTACGCCATTTAATTTTAAAAGCATCTTGGTACAAATTTTCACCAATCTTTCTTTCCTCCTTATAAATTGAGCTAAAACCATCACAAAAGCCTATAGTTGAATATAAAAGGTCATTTCCTAAGGCTTTAGATAATGCAAATGGATCTTTTGATAAGTCAATATTTAAAGCATCTATTAATTCATTTGCAATTTCAGGTGCAATCCAGCTATCTATGGGAACTTTATCTGGCTCTTCATGATTTATGGTTGCTAATATTCTTTCCCTTGAATTCATAGTGTCCTCCAATTTCAATATTAATTAAATATTAATTATTTAAAATAAAATCAGAGTTTAAAGACATAATTTAAAATTAACAATAAAGACTTTATATGATACTTATTATGTAACATACACTACTTTTATCTACATTAATTACTAACTCCCAAATAAAGAATTTCTAATATTCCTATTATCCCTAACTTTATATTTCTAAATTTACCCTTTTACTGCACCAGCAGTTAAACCCTTTACAAATAAATCTTGAATTAAAAGATAAACAATAAAAATTGGTAAAGACGCAATAATTACCCCTGCTGCAACAAGCTGCCAAGGAGAATCCCATTGACCAACAAAATTTGCAAGCCCTACAGGTAAAGTATATAAGACTTTATCTTTAAGTAAAACTAAAGCAAGTATAAATTCATTCCAATTCTGCATAAATAAAAATATTGTCACTGTTGCAATTGCAGGTTTTGATAAAGGTATTATTATTCTAAAAAATGTCCCGATTTCAGAACTGCCATCAATTCTTGCAGCTTCAATTAATTCTTTTGGAATAGATAAAAAGAATCCTCTTAAAATTAATACGGCAATTGGCAAACCAAAAGCTATATATGAAAAAATTAATGAATAGTGTGAATTATAAAGTCCTAAAGTCTTCATTATTATGAAAAGTGGAATTATAACTGCCGCTGGTGGAATCATAATACCAAGCAGGATTATATAAAAAATAATATTAGATCCTTTATAATTAAGCCTTGCAAATGAATATGCTGCCAATGCAGATATGACCAAAGTTAAAAATACAGATATTATTGTTACAATAAGAGAATTCATAAATAATTTACTGAAATTGAAAGTTTTCCAAGCAATGTAATAATTTTCAAAATGTAAATCTCTTGTAAAAAATATTGCAGATAGAGCATCTTTCTTTGACCTAAGTGATAAAGAAAAAACCCATATAACTGGCAACAAAAAAATAATTCCCAATAAATAAATTAAAATGCTTTTAAATATTTTTTTTACCATATAAACACCACTTACCTATTTTATTTAAAATGAACTATTTTATTTAAATTGAATTAATATTCTCTACTAGTAACTTTTATCCTTATTACTGATGCTATTAAAGAAATAATTATTATGACCACAGCTATTACTGATGCAAAACCCATATCATTGAACCTAAAGGCTTGTTGAAACAAATAAGTTGCTAAAACTTCACTGCTGCGATTAGGTCCTCCAGCAGTCATGATATAAACAATATCAAAGACTTTAAATCCACCTATTATATTTAGAAGCATTGTTATTGTGATTACGGGACTTAAAGTTGGTATTATAATTTTAGTCACAACTCTAAATTCATTTGCACCATCAATCCTTGAAGCTTCAACTATATCGTTAGGTATTCCCTGAAGCCCTGCATAATAAAGCAGCATATCATATCCTGTAAACTGCCATAAAGTTGCAACTATAACTGTATAAAGAGCAATTTTTGGATTACCTAAAAAAAGTATTGGCATTTTTGTAATTCCCAATAACTGAATTATTTTGTTAACTATTCCAAATGCATCCAACATCCTAGACCACATAACACCAATAATTATTGGAGATAAAAGTACAGGTAAAAATATAGCGTTTTTTAAAAATCTTGTTCCAGGTATTTTTTGATCAATTATTAAAGCACCAATAAAACCAAATATATTTAAAAATATTGTTGTAAAAATAACGAAGATACTTGTATTTAAAAAAGATTTCAAAAAAACTTTATCTGTAAATACTTTATAGTAATTTGCTAAACCAACAAATTTAATTTCATTTATATCAAAGCCTTTCCAGCTAGCAAAAGTTAATGCCAAAGTAAAAAGAACTGGAATTGATACAAAAAATAAAAAAAACACTATTGTTGGTAATGAAAATATAAATCCTATTTTGCTTAATTTTTTGCTTAACATATTTAGTTAACGTATGAAATATAAATATATTTTCTAGTATATTTTAATTATTATGTACAATTTTGCTTAAAAATATTTTTATAACTATATACCTATATATGTACTTTAATTATCTAAATATATACTATTATTTATTTTATATAAGCACTATTTTATATAAGTATTGTTAATATAATTTTTATAATTATATTTATATTTTTTTACTTTATTTTAATCTTTACTTTGATTTTTTATTTAAGGTGTGGGTGTTAATCTTTTGAATTTAATAACACCCACACACTTTTTATGACTGCTGCCTAAATTATGTACACTTACTAAATATATTGACTAATAAGGTTTAAAATAAATTGCCTATTTTTTATTATTTTGTTTAATATATTTTTTGCTAATTATTCTTTTGCTGCTTCAACTAAACTCTTGATGAATTCTTCAGGAGTTATTTGTTGTCCAAAAATTCCCTGCATTCCATTCATTATTGCTGTATAAACCTTAGTATTATAAACTACTCTACTTTGAGCTTTAGATTGTGCATTTAACATATTTTGGAAAAGTTCACTTTTAGCTGATAAATCACCCTTATATTCACTTGATGGAATAAAATCGTTAGCAACTAATGCATCTTTTCCTTCATCATTTGTCATATATCTTAAGAATTCAACTGCCATTTCAACGTTTGGGCTATTTTTATAAATTACAAACATTTCAGCTACTCCACCTGTCGGCAAGAATTCATCCCCAGCCTTTAAAGGTGGTGTTGGAAATAGACTATATTCAAATGCACCAGCAATGTCTGCAGTTATACCCCCAGTAATAAAATTGCCTACTGGATAAAACATTGCTGCCTGCTGCTGAACAAATAAATCCTTAGCTCCTACAAAAGCATCCATAGAATTAGCACCTGGTGCATAAACACCTGCTGCAACAAGATCAGCAACATTTTTAGCAGCCTGTAAGAATACCGGGTCATCCCAGCCAATCTTACCTTCATCAGCCATTGCTAATTTTGTATGAGTTGGGTCTGTATAAGCAACTTGAGCAAAAAATGAATCTGCTGCAGTCCAAAGGTCTTTAGTTCCTTGTGATAAGCAGAATTTACCTTTATCTTTCAATTTTTTAGCTAGATCTTTTAATTCATCTTGCGACTTAGGAATTTCTAATCCGAATTCTTTAAACATATTTTTATTGTATGCAATCTGTAATGTGTTTAAATCTAACGGTACTGCCCAAGATTCACCATCAACAGAAATTGCTTTCATTACATTTGGGAAGAATTCTGGAAAACCTTCTTTAAGTACATCAGTTAATGGTAATAGTTTCCCAGACCTTGCAAGTTCAGTGTATTCGCCAGCCCATGGAATTTGAAAAATATCAGGAGCCTCTTCTCCAGAAAGAACAGCTTTAAGCTTAACCAAATATTCGGAATAGCTAATATACTCTCTTTTAATTGTTACATTAGGATAATCAGCAGTAAATCTTTTTTCTGCATCTTCATGTACTAAAGGGTATGAACCTTCATTATTCCATGACCAAAATTCTAAGGTTATAGGTTCGCTGGTTTTGGTTTCCTTTGTTGTTTCTGCAGCAGTTTTTTCTGCAGCAGTTGTTTCAGCAGCTTTTGTTTCTGCAGCAGTTGTTTCTGGAGTTTTTTCTGCAGTTGTAGCTTTTTTACACCCAGTAACTGATAAGCTAACAATTAAGAAAACAACCACTATAACAGCAAACAAACTAAAAATCAGCTTTTTCATTTAATTACCTCCTTTAAATAGTTTACTTTACTTTCTTTTGTTAATAAAATATAAAGGAGATTTGTTTAGGTAGAGCGGCCCTGCTCAAATAAATCCTGAACAAATCTCAATTTTTCATTCAATAATTACCTCCTTTCCTTATATTTTTTAAGCCTGCTTTTACTAAAATATTTTATGAATAAATTTTATTTATAGTCTGTGAAATATCTTCAACTTTATCCATACTAATTTCAATATGGAACTTAGCCATGTCACCACGAATTTTATTCAAACTAAATTCAATCGGCTGACCATCATTTAATAAAGCTGTATTATAAAATGATAATATTGGTGCACCCACTTTTATATTAAATAACTTTGCCTCTTGAGGTGTAGCTATGGTTGCTTCTAAAACTCTATTTAATTTATAAATTTTTAAGTTATAATATTTATCTAATACATTTATTAGAGACTCTTTAACTAATAAATTTGCATCAAAATTACTGCATAATTTCTGGGGAATTGATGTCATTGAGTAATGATAAGGTTCGCCTTCTAAATATCTTAGTCTTTCAATTTTAAATACTTTATCATTAGCACTAATATTTAGATTAGCTATATCCTTTTGATCAGGGCTTGTTAAATTAAAACTTAAAATCTTATTATCAACCTTATATCCTTTTTCAGTTAAATCCTGATAAGTTCCAATCAATCTATTAAATAACTGCTCTTCTATTTTAGGTTTAGAAACTACAGTCCCTTTTCCTTTTACTTTTTTAATTAAACCCTCCAATAAAAGATTATCAAGTGCTTTTCTGACAGTTATCCTGCTTACTTTAAATAAATCAGAAATTTCCCTTTCTGAAGGAATAAAATCACCAGGAGCCCATTCACCTTTCATTATAGAGTCTTTTATAGACTGTTGAATTTGATAATAATATGGTATCGGAATATTTTTATTTATGTTATAATTCATAATAAATACCATTTGATTTAAGTTTAGCAGTTATACATATCATAATATATATACCAGTGGTATGTCAAGATAAATATTAAAAATTTAAAAGAATTATTAAATTTATAGTTAAATTATTAAATGGAAAAATTTTTAAATTTAATTTTACCAGAAGAAGCTTTTGAATCAGACAATATAATAGCAACATATTTTTATAGGTCTAGACAAAATGAAGACGTTTATGAAAAAGCAAAAAGATTCGCTATTGGGCAAACTGTTGGCACATGGGTTCCTATACCTGGAATTACTTCAAAACTATTAAATAAATATGGAGGAAAAATTGTAAATATTTATGATATACCCCCAATTGAGCTTACAACAGATCTGTCTGAAAATTCTTTTCATATTATTCAAATCGCATTTCCGGATGAAAACTATATACCACAAATTCCTATGCTTTTAACTACTTTGCTTGGAAATGATATTTCAACCTCTTTACAGGTTAAACTAATAGATATAAAGTTTTCAAAAAATTTTTTATCCTATTTTAAAGGACCAAAATTTGGAATTGACGGCATTTACAATTATCTAAATGTTAAAGAAAAAAGACCGATCATTTTAAATATGATTAAGCCCTGTCTTGGTTATACTCCAAATCAGGGTGCAGAGATTTTTAAAAGCTTAGCTATGGGTGGCATAGATATAATTAAGGATGATGAATTATTTGCAAATACCTCATATAGTTCTATTGAAGATAGAGTTAAAGCATATCGAAAGGCATCACAAGAAATTTATGAAAAAACTGGGCATAAAACTGCATTCTGTGTAAACATAACAGACAGACCTGATAAAATGATTGAAAATGCATACAGGGCTATAGATGCTGGCGCTTCAATGCTTATGATTAATTTTATTACAACTGGTATTGGCTCTCTTCAAGCAATTGCTGAAGATCCAAATATAAAAGTGCCAATACTTGCACATTTTGCCTCAGCCGGGTCATTAACAGAGTCACCTTATTGTGGTATATCAACTCCGCTTCTGCTTGGAAAACTGGTTCGTCTTGCAGGGGCAGATATGTGTTTATTTAGCTCACCATATAGCAATTATCCATTTTTAAAAGCAAGATATATTCAAATTGCTAATTGCCAAAGATTACCCCTATGGAAGATAAAACCTACTATGCCTGTTATTGGTGGAGGCGTTCATCCAGGAAATGTTGAAAATATAGTAAACGATTTAGGAAAGGAAATAGTTCTTGCCCCTGGTGGCGCTATATTAGGACACCCACTTGGTCCAACAGAAGGTGCTAAAGCTATGATGCAGGCTGTAAAAGCTCTAGGCAAAGGACTAAAATTAAACGAAGCCTCTAAATTGAAAAGCTATGAAGCTTTAAAAACTGCATTAGAAATATGGAAATGAAGAATTAATTAAATTAGTTATTAAATAATAAGAAAGTTAATCACTAAAATTCTTAATTAGTTATTGCTGATTAATTCAAATATTTTTGATATTTTTCACATTTCTAAGCTTAAATTTTTTTAAATTATTTAATTTTTATTAATTATTCAGCAAGAACTAATTAATTTCAGCCAAATATTTAAATATCATCTATTAATATTATCTATGAAAATTTTCTATAAAGATTTTTGTCAACAAATATATTATAAAATATTAATAATTCTTGTCCAAAATCCTTAAAAGTCTTGCTCTATTATAGCGCTGAAGCATTATACATGGTAAATTTACTAAAAATGCATAAACAATCATTATAATTCCTGACCACCAGGGATTCCATAAGAAAAAAATCCAAACAGGCAATATTTGAAGCCAATGCGTAATCTCACCTCGACAAGTTTCAAGCATAAATGTGTTAAAATACTTTTTATTAGTTTGCTCCAGCTTCTTCTGTTCCAGCTTTTTCTTAGGAAAACCCTTTTTGAAAATCTTTGCACCATCCGGAACTTTGTCTTTCCACTTTTTTATTTTAAATATCTTTTCATAAATCTTCCCATGACTTTCAAAGCTTTTAATTTTAAAAAGCCAATTGTTATAATTAAATTTTCCAAGCGGTATTTTCAAACACAAATAAGATACACCAAGATGTATAACTACCCATGAAGAAATATTTAAGAATATAAGCCAAAAATGTGTAAGATTTTTTATTATCATTTACTTCCTTTTATTATTTATTGATCGGCCTTTCCATTTAATATCTATTTTAAATACACTTATAATTATCGACCAGAAAAAAATAATAATAAAAAATATCATAAACAAAGGGTATAAAGCAGATGTCATGAAACTAAAATTACCTATTCTTTTTAACATCCAGTTAATTTGAACAGCATAGGCAATATAAAAAATTAAACCTGTAATAAGGTAAATAAGATTAAAATTAAATATAACTCCAATAAACATCGTCAACGGATAAAAACTGCCTGATATCCATAAAATAATTAATAAAAGATTTAAAACAGAAGTAGATTTTGCACCAGTAGAAAAACTCCTTGAATAGCCATTAATTAAGCTTCCTAAACCATCAGGATACATTCTGAAGTTTATAGTATTTTTTCCACCAAAACAAAAAACATTTTTATTATTTTTTATAAATTTTTTGCCTATTTCAAGGTCTTCAAGTACTTTATCTTTTGCAATTTGGTGTCCACCTATTGAAAAATATAAATCTTTTTCACAGAGAAGACAGGGCCCAAACGCCCCTATTGGTTTTACCTTAAATTGAAGAGGAGTAAATACATTTATTGACCCCATAAGTACCAGATTAAAAAAAGAAACAAAATTTTCATAGAATTTTTTAATCTTATGATAAGGCTGAACACTAATCACACCTTTATAAACCAAATAAGTTAAGGCAAGGTTTTCTAAACCTTCAGGTTCTAGCTTTGTATCTGCATCAAGAAAAAGAAGTAGATCTCCTTTTGCAGCTAAGGCTCCATTATAGCATGCCCAAGGCTTTCCAAACCAACCTTTTGGAATACTATCTATATTTATTATTTTAGCATTATTTTCAATCCCTACTTGGGCAGTGTCATCTAAAGATTGGTCATTTACAAGTATTACTTCAAAAGGCTTAAGTTTTTGATTGGCAAGTGAGTAAAAAAGCTCTTTTAAATTCTTTTGTTCATTTCTAGCTGGAATTATAATTGAAATTTTTAGCTCATTTAGACTATTAATTACAGTATTTAAATTGTTTAAATCCGAATTTTTAAAATCAATTAACTGAGGTAAATTATATAAACTTTTTTTTAAGCTTTTTGCTTTATTCTTCTTATTAATATATTGAGTATATAGAGATTTTAAAGACTTAAAAGAAATGCAAAAAGGTATTTTCCAAAGAAACCAAAATCCTACCAGCCAGCAAAAAGTTCTAATAACTAAATTTATATAATAGCTAGTCGTTATAATAAATTTCCCCCTTAAGCATTTTACTTAAGCATTTTACTTAAGCATTTTATTTATAATAGTATGTGTGAATACATATTTTAGATATTATAGATAATAACTAGATAATATTATAATTAAATATACATTGGATTCTTATTAAGAAATAAATATATTAATATTAAAATATATTAAATAGTGCGTACAACTTATTTTATTTATACAACTTATTCAAATGCTGGTCCTTTATCATCAGCATTATTATTAAAACCAGCTTTCTCCCAATATCCCCTAAAGTTAGTATTAGATGATAGCTCCATACGTGTAACCCATTTTGCCCATTTATAACCAAATTTGCTTTTTGCAACCACCTGAAAAGGAAATCCTCTCTCTGGTGGAAGTGTTATATCATTAATTTTTAGTGCAAGCAGTATGTTATTATCACGAATATAGTCTAAATCAAGAGAAGTATATCCATCTGGGACGTCTTTTGTGTAGAAAATAATTATTTTTGCTTCTGGCTTTACCTTTGCATCATTAAGAATTGAATTTATTTGAGGCCCAGTCCATTTCGCTGTAAAATTCCACCCTTCTACACAATTTAAAGGCATAAGCCATGACTCCTGTGGGTATTCAAGTAGCTGCTCATAGGATAATGACAATGGATTTTCAACAAGTCCATCAACTATAAGTCTGTAAGTTTGCTTGTCAATATATTGAGTTCCAGCAAGAGCATTATTTCCCTGCTGACTAATTGGAGTAAGTTTTACACCTTCAAACTCTGTAGCTTCTATTTCTTTAGATTCTAATTCTATCTCTTTAGATTCCACTTTAATAGATTCAACTTCAGTAGATTCTTTCTCTTTAGATTTTATTTCTTCAGATTCTATTTTAATAGCCATATCTTCTCTGCCTTCAGGCTTTTTTATGCTGCATCCAGTAACCAAATTCAAAAAAACAGCTAAAAATGACACCAATATAATAAAAATAATCAGCTTTAAAATGTTTTTTACTTTTATTTTTTTCATAAAAATCACTTTTCCTTTTATTAAATGTTTAAAACCAGCTCGTTTTACCAAAAATTATAAAATTATTATAACAATAAAATAACAAATAACTACTAAAAAATAAAAAATATTAAATCGAAATTAAGTTATAAAAATTTAAACTTTAAATTTTAAAATAAAGAAAGATATTTAAGCTAATAAAATAATTAATGAAATATATTCACATCAAATATATTTACATTAATAATATATGGCTGTAACATTGTTATTAGTTTCAATATCAAAAGAGTGATTTTAGATGGATAAGAAAAGTGAAAAATTACAAAAAAACGATATTTCAAAAAAAGATTTTGTAAAAAATAATATTGTAAAAAATAATATTGTAAAAATAACAGTGCCAGTTAAAGGACTTCATTGTGCAAGTTGTGCTTTAACAATTGAAAAGACCTTAGGAAAAACTCCAGGTATCAAAAACATAAACGTAAACTTTGCTACTGAAAAAGCAACTATAGAATATGATAAAAGCAAAATTTCACTTTCTAAATTAAACGATTATATTAAACCCCTAGGATATGAATTAGAATATGAACTAAACCAAAATGAAATTTTACAAAATGAAGCTTCTAGTAAAACTTCACAAAATTTCGTCGGTCAACAAAATGGAGCTGTAAATGAAATTATAAATATTAATAATAATTTTAATAATAATTTAGCAGTTTGTACTGATATTGATATTAATACTCATATTAATACCCGTGATTCCTTAACCCAAAAAATAGAGCACTCAATAGAACATTCAAACAAACAAAAAATTATAGAGCTTAAAAGTCAAAGAGAGAAAGTATTGTTTTCTTTACCTTTTGCATTATTAGTCTTTATTTTCATGATGTGGGAAATAGCAGCAAATCACATATCAGGCTTTCCTAATTTTTTTATTCCACATGAAATATATTCAGCTATTTTACTGATAGTATCAACCATAATTTTATTTTGGATAGGAAAACCATTTTTAAATGGCATCATTAGTTTTATTAAATACAAAAATGCAAATATGGATACACTTGTTGGATTAGGTACTTTTTCTGCCTATTTTTATAGTACACTTATTGTCTTATTTCCGCAGCTAAAAACTCTGTTAAAACTTCCTGATAATAATTATTTTGATATAGTTATAATTGTAATTGGGTTTGTTTTTTTTGGAAAATATCTTGAGGCAAGATCTAAATTAAGAACTGCAGATGCAATAGAAAAACTTATCAACCTTCAAGCAAAAACAGCAATTGTCCAAAGAAATGGGTTAGAAATTGAAGTTCCAATAGAACAAGTTTTAATAAATGATATCATAGTTGTAAAACCTGGCAGTAAAATACCAGTAGATGGTGAAATTATTGAAGGTAAGTCATCTATTGATGAATCTATGATTACTGGTGAGCCCCTCCCTGTTGACAAAGAAAAAGGTGATAAAGTTATTGGTGGTACAATAAATAAACAAGGAACATTTAAATTTATTGCTACAAAAATTGGGTCTGACACACTTCTTGCCAATATAATAAAATTAGTAGAAGAGGCGCAAGGTTCAAAAGCTCCAATTCAAAGAATAGCAGATAGAGTTTCTGGAATTTTTGTACCAGTTGTTCTTATTATCTCAGCATTAACATTAATTTTATGGTTAACAGTAGGCAGTCAATTTATGGCTTTTAGTAGTGCTTTGACATATGGTTTGCTAAATTTTGTTGGCGTTCTTGTTATTGCCTGCCCTTGTGCTTTAGGTCTTGCCACACCTACTGCAATAATTGTTGGGGTAGGCAAAGGAGCTCAAAATGGTATATTAATAAAAAATGCTGAGGGTCTGGAAAAACTTCATAAGGTAAATACAATTGTAATAGATAAAACTGGTACAATTACAAAAGGAAAACCAGAAGTTACAGATATTATTATAATAAGCCATTCTGATTTATCTGACTCACCAACTTTTTCTGAGCTGTCTTGCGAAGATGGTTCGTTCGAAGCTGGTTCAGCTAGTGACAAAACCGATAAAAATTACATTTTTTCATTATTTGCTTCACTTGAAAAAAATTCTGAGCATCCCCTTGCAGCTGCAGTTGTAGAAAAAGCAAATAAAGAAGGCCTAAAATTATTAAATGTGGATGATTTTGAAATTATAGAAGGTAAAGGTTTAAAGGGAAAAATTGGCGGAAAGCAATATTATGCAGGAAATTTAAAGCTAATTAAAGAACTAAATATTAATATTATAGATAATATTAACAATATAAGTGTTGTTAATAATAATATCAATAACAACAATAATTATAATAATATCAATAATAATATTGATTCTAGTAATTCTATTAATGAACTTATAAATAATCTTGCAGAACAAGGTAAAACTCCAGTAATATTTGCAAGTGACAAAGAAGTAATTGCTGTCATTGCTATTGCAGATACTATAAAACCTTCCAGCATTGAGGCCATAAAACAGCTTCATAAGCTTGGTATAAATGTTGTAATGTTAACCGGTGATAATGTTAATACTGCAAAATTTATTGCTAGCCAAGTAAAAATTGACAAAATATTTGCAGAAGTACTGCCCCAAGATAAGGCTGAAAAAATAAAAGAACTTCAATCTCAAGGTTTAATAGTAGCTATGGCTGGTGATGGTATCAACGACGCTCCTGCTTTAGCACAATCTGATGTTGGGATTGCAATGAGCACAGGAACTGATATAGCTATAGAAGCAGCTGATATTGTCCTGCTTGGTGGAGATATCTTAAAAATTCCAAAAACAATAAAATTATCCAAAAAAACAATGGCTGTAGTTAAACAAAACTTATTTTGGGCATTTATTTACAATATTATTGGTATACCTCTTGCAGCTGGAGTATTCTTCCCTTTATTTGGACTATCACTAAATCCAGCTTTTGCAGGACTTGCAATGGCTTTAAGTAGTGTCTCAGTTGTTACTAACTCATTGCGTTTAAAATTTACTAGATTATAAATAATTATAATTATAAATATAAATTATTATAAATATAAATAAAAAAGGCATAATCACAGTTCTATAATCAGCAAGTAATAAATAATTAGATAAGTAACTAAAATAATTTCTTTTAAAAAACAAAAAATAAACTATAAATTTATTTAATTAAAGATATATTAAGATATAGTATAATTTAAGATTCAGTATAATATTTCTAAAAAACATAAAAATAGGAGGTCAAATGAAATTATTAAGCAATGTAAAAAATCTGGTTTTACCTTTACCTGTAACGCTTGCAACATGCAGGGCTGAAAAAAATAACCCTTCAACAGATAATATAATACCACTTTCCTGGGTTGGGATTGTAGATTATAAACCTGATATGGTTTATGTAAGTATTGGCAAGGGAAAATATTCTACAAAAATAATAAATCAAAATAAAGAATTTGGACTATGCATAGCATCAGTTGATATCATGGAAAAAGTTGATAAATGTGGATACAGCCATGGTGATAAAGTTGATAAATTTAAGATGACTGGTTTTACAAAATTGCCTGCAAATAAAATTTCTGTCTCACTAATTAAAGAGTGTCCAATTTGCTTAGAATGTAAAGTTATACAAACTTTAGCCCTAAATACTCATGAAATTTTTATTGCAGAAGTTTTATGCACACATGTTGATGAAAAATTCTTGGATAATAATGAACCGCTAATTGAAAAAATGAATATATTATGCTATGTAGATGGTGAGTACTGGTCAATGGGCAAAAAGCTTGAAAATCTATATTATTCAAAGAAATCTTAAATTTTATAAAAATTTCCTTAAAAAATAGTATAATAATTACACAAAAAATAATTATAAGATAAAAAAAATTATATAAAAAATTAAATTATTAATATAAATATAATTTTAATAATTAGTTTGTTTGAATTAATAAATGTTAATTAAATAAATGCTAATTAAAAATTTTTATTTAAATACAACATTTTTACTTGTTTTTTCTTATCTTATTGGTGCAATTCCATCAGCTTATATTGCAGGAAAAATAAAAGGAATTGATATAAGAAAAGCGGGAAGTCAAAATGTTGGTGGAATGAATACATTTAGCAGTGTAGGAAAAATTGCAGGAGTTCTTGTAGCTTTATTTGATATGGGTAAAGGTGCTTTTACTGCATGGTTTGCAACTAAATTTTCAGGCCATCATAATTTCATCCCTCTTTTAGCAGTACTGTCAGCAATAATAGGACACAATTGGATGATTTATATAGGTTTTAAGGGAGGAAAAGGACTATCAACTTTAATTGGAGCATTATTTTTCTTATCACCTTTTTCAATTTTATTTTTATATTTACTCTTTATGCCAGTTGCAATAATTTTATTTAAAGATACTTACGTTTCACAAGGAGTTGCTCTCTTTTTCTTTTCATTTTTCATGTGGTATAGGGAAGGAAGTTATTACTGGAGTATATTTTTAATACTTGTTACAATTGTTTATAGCTTAAAATGTTTAGGGCTATATAAATCATATATCACAGAAGACAGAAGAGATATTAATCCAGTTTTAAAAAAAATATTTAAACCTTTTTTTAAATAATTAAAAATAATTAATAAAAATAAAGTAAATAAGACCAAAATTTAATGAAGCCAAAATTATAAAAAAAATTATAAAAAAAAGCGAGTGAGTTAAATTGAAATGCCCATACTGTTCTTATGCTGAATCAAAAGTAATAGAGACAAGAATGTCAGAATCTGATGAAAGCATTAGAAGACGTAGGGAATGTGAAAAATGTGGTAAGCGTTTCACAACATTTGAAAGAATTGAAAACAGCCCTCTTGCAGTAATAAAAAAAGATAATACTCGTGAACCTTTTGATAGAAACAAAATATTAAGTGGTTTAATTAGAGCCTGCGTAAAAAGAAATATAAGCACAGCACAGTTAGAGAACCTAACCAATGAAATAGAAATAGAAATAAAAAATACTCATCCAGGTGAGATAAGTTCTATGGAAATAGGTGATATTGTTTTAAAAAAACTAAGAGATTTAGATAAAGTTGCTTATATTAGATTTGCATCAGTATATAAACAATTTGATAGCATAGAGCAATTTACAAAAGAACTTTCAGAACTTTCAAAATTATAAATATTAAAATTATAAATATTATAAAGTTTAATTAAAGTATTATAAAATTTAACCAAGCTTTTATTCAAAAACTTTTTAAAAACATCTAAACCTTTTTTAAAAACTTCTAAATCTTAAAACAGCACCAATTTTTCCTGCTTCAATTAGTCTTTGATTGCCCACTACTTCAATCAACTCACAGCCTTGTTTTAACGCATATTCAATAATTTCATCTGTTACATCATTATAATAAAACATTTCACCACCGCAATATGGACAGCTTTCATCTTTTTTTAGTGAAATGTAATTACAATTCTTGCAAACATACCCATCTGTTTGGAAATCACTATCATAAATTATCTGTTTAGCTTGTTCCATCATAAGTGCTTTAACCGTTGCTTCAATTCCTAAAACACCAATTCCATGAGTATTATACTCATCAATTAATTTATCAACCAAGCTGTCTTTCTGTCTTCTTTCAAAATTTTCAATCAAGTTTTTTACCTTTTCTTTTATTGTATGAGGTGATTCGTCAGGTTCAGCAAAAATACTGCCAATGTATTTTTGCTGTAAAAAGCTATGAAGATAGTTTAAAAATTGTGGAACTAAATCCTTCCTTCCAGCAACTATCAAATAATCAAATTTTCCACTTCTTTGGTGAAATAAAGTTTTTTCATTAATATATTTAAAAAAATGATGAAGTTTTTCCTCTATTCTGCTTAAAATATTTTTCTCACGAAAAGCAAGTTGGCTCCTATAATTTACTTTTGGTGGAACTTCACTTACAAAAGCCTCTAAATATTCCTTAATATCCCCTAAGTAGACTGTAAATAGTTGTGCCTTTTCCCTGTCTAAAACAAGGACTCCATATTTTGGAGTACTTGAAATTATTGTCCGAAGTATTTGTGTATGAGGTTTTGGGTCTACTATAATTCTTGATTTTAAGTCAAAAGGAAGTTCAACAATATTTAATATTTTACCTGAATAAGCATACAAAAGAATAGTCTTGCCTAAACCAGGAATAAAAAATTCATTTATATAATTTTTAATATTTTCAAGAGACTCAAAAACTCCTTTTTTCTGAGATTTTGTATAATTTTCATTTTTCTCAATTTCTGCTTTCTTTTCAACAATCATAGAATTTAATTCAGTTGTATAATTTTGTTTAGTGGTTTTCTTTGGATTAACTAAGAGATAAAGGGTTACAACCAGCTCATCTGTGCTTGAATAATTTAAAATTTCCTGCAACTCTTTTAAATTTTTTGTTAATTCTTTTTCTTCAATCATTCAAAAATCACCTCAATATTGGTATTATTAATATTATATTTGATATTATAATTTATTATAATGTATTGCTGGCATTATAACATTGTTAATATCATAATTTATAGTATCCATTTATAAAACATTTACAAAATTAAGAATAAGCAAAAATATAAAATTAAAACCTAATAATTTCAAGAAAAATGCTGATTTTTTTAGGGTATAAATTTTTAGAATTTTTAGCCTTTATTACACCATACCCACTTTCATATTTTATTGCAAGCATAGCTGCAAAAATTGTTTGCTGTTTTGGTATTTTTGTAGAAATCTTAAGAAAAAATGTATCAATAGCAAAAGGACTAAACATATCAGATAAAGAAGTTACAAAAGTAGTTAGAAAAATTTATACAAACTGGTTCATGAATGTAGTTGATTTTTTAAAACACCCTTTAGTTAATAAAGAAAATTTCAAAAAAAGAATAGAATTAATAGGCTTAGAAAATCTTGATAAGGCATTAGAAAAGAACAAAGGTGTAGTAATATTTACTGCTCATTTAGGTAATTTTGAATGGGGCGCTGCTAGAATAGCTGTTGAAGGATACAAAATTTGGGGAACAGGCTTAACAAGAAAATATAAACCAACAATGATGTTTTTTGAAAATAGAAGACTTTCTAAAGGACTTAAAACATTATATGCAAATAAAGTCATGCTAAATGTTTTTAAAATTTTAAAAAACAATGAAATAATTGCAATTCCTACTGATTTTGATCCACTTGGAACTGCAAAAAAACATAAATTTTTTGGCAAACTTGCATATATCCCTTCCGGTTCAGTAGAGATTGCAATGAAAACCGGCGCCCCATTACTACCAAGTTTTATTTGGAGAAAAGATAAATATACTCATAGACAAATAATTGGAGAGCCTTTGGATTTAATAACAGACATTTCACAAATAAATCCTGCAGATAAAGCTGATATTGTTGATTTTACAATGCAGGCAAATGAAATGAAAATAAATCAAGCAATGCAATTAAAAAATTCAAATCAAGCAAATAATATTGATTTAAACAATGAAAATTTAAGTCAAAAAGAAATAAAGCAAATCCTTATAAACTTAAACATGAAAAAAATGATTTCTGTAATGGAAAAATATATAAGCGAACATTTAGAGCAGTGGGAGCTATTTCATGATATCTGGGCTTAATTGTATCTTTTGACAATAAAATCTGCTTTTCAAGTGATTTATAGGTACAATTTGTGGAAATATTGCTTAGATATTAGTTAAAAAAATATAATTTTAGCTAATATAGTAGAAAAATATTACAATATTGTCAATAAGCATTTAAAAATGCATTAAGCCTTAAAAATCCTTAAACCAGTGTATTGTTAAAACCAGTTTATTGTTTACCCCTATTTAATAAATATCATAACATCGTAGACTCTTTTTAGAGTTATTAATGTAACATTACATCGTAGACCATTAAAAAAAATTATTATAAATTTAATAAATTTCAATCTCATTTATATAGTAGCATTTTGAGACTGTAAACTCTGCTAAGCTATAAAGTCTACGATGTGTTGATATATCTTAGTCTAAGATCTATTGATATTTGTCACCTATTAATTAAACTCCTATTAATAACTCCAAGTGTAAATAGTACATTTAAATAGTGAACTATATGTTAAAAATGTTATAATAAAGCCTTAAACTTACAATTTTAAAATAAATACCTTGAAATAATTTAATTAATAAATAATATTACTAAAAAATATTACTAGTTTTAATTAAAATTTGGCTTTATTAGATTCTAAAATTTTAAAATTAAAATATTGCTATATTTTATAATTAAAACTTATAATTATTAAATTTGTATATTGAAAATTAAAATTGTAAATATTCTTAAAAATGAAATTAATCAAAAAATCAATCCTAAATCAAACTAACAACATTCAAGGCACAGATTTATACTGGCACCAGCCAAATATATACTGGCACCAGCCAAAAATCGAAGAATTACTTACTCGGTTTTCCACAAACCCGGAAAAAGGATTAAGTCAAGACGAAGCTGAAAAGAGACTAAAAAGGTATGGATATAATGAATTAGAAGAAAAAAAAGCTAAATCTCCTTTTAAAATTTTTTTATCCCAATTTAATGATTTTATGATATGGATACTTATAGCTGCTGCAATAATATCAGGTGTTATAATTCGTGAAATAACAGATGCAATAGTAATAATTATTATATTAATAATAAATTCAGTGCTTGGCTTTATTCAGGAGTATAGAGCTGAGAAAGCAATGCAGGCATTAAAAGAGCTTGCAGCGCCAACCGCACTTGTTATAAGAGATGGTGTTGAAAAACACATTTCATCAAAACTAATTGTGCCTGGGGACATAATTAAACTTACAAGCGGTGATTTAATCCCTGCTGATTGCAGAGTAATAAGCCATGTAAACCTTCAGACAAACGAATCCATGCTTACAGGTGAGTCATTGCCTGTTGATAAAACAATAACTGAGATAAATAAAGAAAATTTACCACTAGGTGACAGAATAAATATGCTTTACAGCGGTACTATCGTGGTTAAAGGACGCTGCACGGCATTAGTAGTTGCAACAGGTAATAATACTGAAATAGGGAAAATAGCTAATCTTGTTCAGGAAAAAGATGAGCTAACACCACTGCAGCTTGAATTAAAAACTGTAGGTGCAAGAATTGGAATTATCTGTCTTGCAGTAAGTGTAATTGTTTTTATTGCAGGAATGTTAAAGGGTTTTTCTGCTATTTCTCAAGGTTTAGTTTCTTCTACACGAGCAAGTGTAATGTCAGACATGTTTTTAGTTGCTGTTGCTCTAGCAGTTGCATCTATACCAGAAGGTCTACCTGCAATTGTTACAATTTCACTTGCAATGGGTGTCCAAAAAATGGCTAAAAACAATGCAATAGTAAGGAGGCTCTCATCAGTTGAAACACTTGGAAGTGTATCAGTGATATGTACAGATAAAACAGGCACACTTACACAAAATAAGATGGTTGTAAAAAAAATTTTTTTGGGCTTAGATGAATTTAATTTACAACAAAATTTAAAACAAGATAATTTAGACAAAAGTTTACATGAAAATACAGCATTAAAATATCTTTTAGAAAGTGCAATATTATGTAATGATGCTTATTACTTAGATAAAAAAAATTCAAAAATTGCAGGTGACCCTACTGAAGCAGCACTTATTGAGCTAGGAAATCAATTTAATCTTGATAAAGCTAGCCTGGAGTTTGTATTGCCACGCGAGCATGAAGAACCGTTTGACTCTGAAAGAAAGATGATGACTACAGTTCATAGAATTTCTGATAATTACCTTTTTACAGAAGATAGACAAAAAATTGCAGAACAATGTTATCCAAAAAAACAACCTTTCGCAGGATTTGATGCAGGTAATACGGGTTTTGATACAGTTGATGCAGATTTCGATACAGTTGATGCAAGTTTTGAATATGTTCTTTTTTCTAAAGGCGCACCTGAATCCATATTAAAAAAATGCAGCAAAATAATTAAAGATAATAAGGTTGAAGATTTAACAACTAGCGACAGAGAAAAAATCATGAAAATAAATACAGAACTAGCTAATAATGCAATGAGAAATTTAGCATTTGCTTTTAAATACATTAAAGCACCCGAAAAAATTAAACGCGTATCAGATTTCGAAAATGATTTAGTTTATATTGGACTTGTGGGAATGATTGACCCCCCAAGGCCTGAAGTTTACGAAGCAGTTGAAAAATGTAAAGCTGCTAATATAAAGATTATCATGATTACAGGTGACCATAAATTAACTGCTAAATCTATCGGAAAAGAGCTAGGGATATTAAATACTAATGATAAAGTAATTGATGAGGAAGATTTAAGAAATATGACTGAAGAGGAGCTGCAAAAGGAAATTGAAAATATAAAAGTTTTTGCAAGAGTTTCACCCCAGCATAAAGTTGCTATTGTTGAAGCATTGAAAAAAAACGGCCATATTGTTGCAATGACTGGTGATGGAATAAACGATGCTCCAAGCTTGAAAAAAGCTGACATTGGCTTAGCAATGGGTATAACCGGAACAGATGTAAGCAAGGAAGCTTCAGATATGATTTTAACAGATGATAACTTCGCAACAATTGTAAAAGCTATAAAAGAAGGAAGAGTAATTTATGATAATTTAAAAAAATTCATTTTATTTCTCTTATCATGTAATATTTCTGAAGTTTTAGTAATGTTTATTGCCATAGTTTTTGGCAGTTATATATTTAAACTTTTAGGAATTGACCCATTGCTTGTATATATTCCCCTTCTACCAGTTCAAATTTTATGGATGAACCTTATTACCGACGGATTTCCAGCTTTAGCTTTAGGAATAAACCCAGCAGAACCTAATATAATGGAAAGAAAAGCTACTAAAAAAAAGGAGAGAATACTTAATAAAAAAAGCTTATTACAAATATTTTGGCAAGGACTGGTTCTTACATTTGGCGCTCTTTTTATGTATTTTATAGCGCCTTTGTTTTTTAACACCCATAGCCTTGTGCATGATACCGATGTCTTTCATACATGTGTTTTTACAACTTTAGTATTATCTCAGCTTTTATACTCATATAATTTCAGATTTGAAAATAAAGGAATATTTAGAAAAGGAATTTTTGGAAATAAATTTTTAAATATGTCATTTATTGGCTCCGTAATTTTACAAGTTGCAATAATTTATATACCTTTTTTACAAAAAATATTCAGCACAACATCACTAAACTTATTTAACTGGTTAGCAGTGCTAGCAAGCGCAGCAGTTCCACTAGTGATTATCAATATAATAAATGAAATTTCATATTATATTAGAAAAAAAATATAAAATAACATAATACACAAACATAATAAACAAAATTACTAGATTTAAAATTGAGCGATATCTAAAAATTTAGCTTTATGTAAATGAGCCTTATCTAAAAATTAAGCATTAATTAAAAGTCAAACATTAGACCAAAATTAATCATTTGTAAAAAATTAAGCGTTTATATAAGAAATAAGCAATGTTTAATAATTAAGTGTTGATTAAAAATTAAGCATTTTTTTAAGCATTTTCAAAACTAAATTTATACTGCCCCAGATTATATTCATCTTTTAACTGCTTTAATATTTTCTGCATAGCTTCATTTAAAGGAACACCTTTATCTTTTCTTTCAAGCCAAGCAAGATATTCTTTTTCGCCAGCAGTATATATTC
>CAYLWJ010000103.1:0-5282 GCA_964387355.1 uncultured Actinomycetota bacterium
CAAAAACACTTCCTGCTGCATAAGGTGCTACCTCATAGGGATTAAAGATAATTATTAAAGCATTGTCAGTAATTAAAAAATTTTCAAAATTTTCCTCTTTTGGGGCAGTACCTTCCGAAATCCACTGGGTGTCAGGCTCAAAACCCATATTAATGCTTTGTTTTTTAACATCTTCAAAGGAGTAATTTGATAAAAAGTTTAAATAATAATTAGATCAAAAACATTTAATTTGATGATTCTTTGAGAAGGTTCAAATGAAAAATTATTATTTTGCCCAAAACTTCCTTGCTCAATTTCAGATTTTTCATTATAAGCCATCTCTTTAGTATATCCTTCTGGGCTTATGCTATCATTTTTAAGTTCTTTTATGTCTGTTTTAGTTACACTAACTAAAACATTTTTCCCAATCATTTGCATCCATTTAACTGATGATAAAATAACATCAGCAGCGGGATAAGGAAATACTAAACCACTATCCTCATCATAAAAATATGCAGTTGATTTATTTAAAGCTTTGGACTCATCAAACAAATCCTTAAATTTGCTATCACTTATATTTGACTTTTGTGATGTTTTTGATTTGTCGTCTTTACCATTTTTGCTTTCATCTGTACCTTTTTCTTTTGAACTTATATCAGTATCTTTATTTTCATTTTCATTTTCATTATTTAAATTTTGCTGATTAAAAAGTGTTTTTTGCAAAGTCCTAGAAATAATTTTTACCCCAGCAAAACATCCAGAAAGTAAAAATGCAATTAATAAAGTTATAATTGATATTACCAAAACTGCTAAAAGAAAAGATCTTGGAGATTTTTTTAATAAAAAAGGTGCTGAAAATTTTTTAAAAATTTTTATTTTCATTTTAAACATTGTATTTTCCTTTAATTTTTTCTTTTATTATATACTTATTTTAAAAATTTGTAATTAATTATTCCACTCTTCACAAAGAAGTTCTGTTTGTTGAAGAACTGTTTTGGTAGCTCTTTCCTGTTTGTCGGGCGGGTAATTATACTTTCGAAGAATCCTTTTAACCTTTGCCCTTAATAATGCTTGAATGTTTTCCCTTATATTTCAGTCAATTGTAAGATTCTTTTTAACCGTTATTACAAGTTCTCTTGCTATCTTACGTAAAACTTTATCACCTAATATTTTAACAGCACTATCATTAGTTTCCAAAGCATCATAGAAAGCAAGTTCATCATCAGTTAACCCTAATTCTCTGCCCCTCTGGTCTAGACTTCTAATTTTTTTTGCAAGTTCTATAAGTTCTTCAATAATTTGTGCTGACTCTAAAGTTTTTCTATGATATTTTTCAACAGCCTCAGCCAGCATTTCTGAAAATTCTCTGGATTTTACTAAGTTTTTTTTAGCCCTTATTTTTATTTCATCGTTTATCAGTCTTTTAAGAAGTTCTATTGCTAAATTTTTATGTTTGTAATTTTTTATTTCAAATAAAAATTCATCAGAAAGTATTGATACATCAGGCTTTTTTAATCCTGCAGCACTAAAAATATCTATAACTTCGTTTGTAGTTATTGCTTCAGAAACTATTTGTTTTATTGCCTGGTCAATTTCTTCCCTTATTTCAATAGGAGGTCTTGTAATTATTTTTATTCTAGATTTTACTGCATCAAAAAAAGCAATTTCATCTGCAAGTTTCAAAGCTTCAGGATGAGGAACTGCAATAGCATAAGCTTTAACTAGCTCAACACTGTATTTTAAAAATCTTTCTTTTCTATCATTATCAGAAACAATAAAATCAATTGCTCCCTGGACAATCTGCATTTTTTCAGTATAGCTAGCCTTAAAAATTCTTGAATAATCATAACCATGAATTATCCCTTTTAATATTTCATATTTTTCCAATAAGACTGCTATTGCTTGTTCTTTATCAATAACTGGCGTGCCTTTACCACCACTTGCTGTATAATCTGAAATTGCTTTTTTTAAATCATAACCAATACCAATATAATCAACAATTAATCCACCTGGCTTATCTTTATAAACTCTATTGACTCTTGCTATTGCCTGCATAAGATTATGACCTTTCATTGGCTTATCTATATACATTGTTGCCAGGCAAGGCACATCAAATCCTGTTAGCCACATATCTCTTACAATTGCAATTTTAAAACTGTCATTAGGATCTTTAAATCTTTCTGCTAAATATCTTTTTTTATCTTTTGAATAAATATGCTTCTGCCACTGAGGAGGATCAGAAGGAGAACCTGTCATTATTATTTTAATTACACCGGTTTCAACTTCATCACTATGCCAGGATGGTCTTAGCTTTATTATTTCATTATAAAGGTCAATACAAATTCTACGAGACATACAAACTATCATAGCTTTAGAGCTTAAAACTTTTTGTCTTTGTTCAAAATGCTCAACAATATCTTTTGCAACCTGTGAAATCCTATTTGCTGAGCCAACTACAGCTTCAAGCTTTGCCCACTTACCTTTTAATTTTTGCCTTTCAAGTTCTTCTTCTCCTTCAGTTACTTGTTCAAATTTTTCATCAATTTTAGGTATTTCTTCTTCTTTTAATTTTAATTTTGCAAGTCTGCTCTCGTAATAAATACTGACAGTAGAACCATCAGAAATTGCCCGTTCAATATCATAAATATCAATGTAATTTCCAAAAACTTCAGGAGTATTTTTATCATCTCTTTCAAGGGGAGTGCCTGTAAATCCAATAAATGAAGCATTGGGCAGGGCAT
Source organism: uncultured Actinomycetota bacterium (assembly GCA_964387355.1). Lineage (GTDB taxonomy): Bacteria > Actinomycetota > Humimicrobiia > Humimicrobiales > Humimicrobiaceae > Calidifonticultor. The sequence goes on from CAYLWJ010000103.1 coordinate 2,721, forward strand.
CCCTTAGATGTCTTGCAAAGCCATCAATAAAATCATACTGACTTCTGTGCGCCTCATCAGCAATAACTATTATATTTGATCTATCTGTAAGCTTTGGATATTTATCACCTTTTAAATCTGGAAAGAATTTTTGAATTGTTGTAAATATTATTCCGCCACTTGCCAAAGACAGCAGAGATTTTAGCTCTTCCCTTGAGTTTGCCTGAACAGGGGTTTGGCGAAGAATATCCTGACACCTTGAAAAAACTCCAAATAACTGATCATCTAAATCATTTCTGTCTGTAAGCAAAACTATTGTAGGATTATTTAAAGTTAAAACTAATTTTCCTGTGTAAAAAACCATTGTCAGGCTCTTACCTGAACCCTGAGTATGCCATATAACACCACTTCTTTTATCTCCGGTAATACTTGATGCTTCTATAGTTTTTTGGACAGCTTTATTTACTGCAAAGTATTGATGATATGCTGCTAATTTTTTATTATACTTTTCCCCTTCATTTTCAAAGACTATAAAGTTTGAAATTAAATCAACTATTGTATTTTTATTTAATGCTCCAACAACCAGAGCTTTGGTTTGTTCATTATCAGATGAAATAATGTTTTTGCCATCAAAACTTTTCCATGATATAAAACGCTCATAGTCAGAGCAAATAGTCCCAGCTTTTGCATAACATCCATCACTAATTACAAGTATTTCATTAAATTTAAACAGTGAAGAAAATTCATTTTTATATGTTTGCAATCGATTATATGCAAATTTTATATCAATATTTTCATTAACAGGATTTTTAAGCTCAAAAAAAACAAGGGGGATTCCGTTTATAAATATCACAATATCTAGTCTTCTTGTTTTATCTTTTTCTTCAACTGTAAATTGATTAACTACTAAAAAATCATTATTTTCTATATTGTTCTTGTCTATAATCCAAATCTTTTTACCAACGATTCTATTTGCACTATCACGAGTTTCAATATCAATGCCATCAGTAATATACTTATGAAAAATTCTATTATTGGCAATTAAATCCTGTGACTCATCTCTTGTAAGTCTTTTTAGTGCTTCATTAAGCTCAGATTCTTTTATATCTTTATTTATATTTCTTAAAGAGGAAAATAGCCTTTCAATAAGTAAAACCTGAGAATAAGTTTCTCTTTCTTTATATATGCCATCAGGAGAAATATCAGGCCCAAATTTTATTTCATAGCCTAAATTTGAAAGAAGCTCTAATATATAATTTTCAACTTCAGATTCAGTAATTAAATTTGCTAAATTAGGCATAAAAACTTAATTTTCCTTTTTGTGATTATCATCTAAACTAACCCTTATTTTTCCTGTAATAAGCTTTGGAAGTAAGGTATCACGGATATTTCCTAAAATTAAATTTTGATTAATATTTAAACTAATTATATTTATAAATTTAAAAACTATATCATTGAATTTATTTAAAATTTCTATCTTATCAGGAATAGCAGTTTTATAAGCAACAAAATCAGGCCAATTAATAATTGGCATTTTAGTACCCCTCGAAAACCTAATTGTAAAATCAATAAATTTTCTGTTAGAAATTAATAAAAGAATAAATGAATAAAAAGCTTCATTTTTTGGTATAAAAGAAAAAATTGTTCCAGTTCTACAACCATTAATAGGTGAAAAGCCAGCTTTACCAAAGTATGGTCTTATTGAACCATACAAAATATCAAATTTATTTAACTCATAAATATTTGAATCTAATTTGTTACCTTTATTAAAAGTATTTATACATATTGAGAATTGAGGCATATTTGATAAATCGACTAAATAAAGGTCTTGCCAGTTATTTTTATAATTTATTTTTTTATTATTTCTTTTTATTAGTTCATCTAAAACTATTATCTTCCACCCTTTAGGTATTTTCCCAAGTTCTGAATCAATAAATTCTCCGCCTGAAGATTTATAAGGCTTTCCTTCATCATTTGGAAATTCAAAATCTATAAACCAGTGTTTAAATATAGCTTGAGAAATCTGCTCTAAAATGGAGTTAATTTTATTGTTTAATATAATTTTGTCATCTAACGATGATAATATATCTGCAATTCTTTTTTGTTCATCAAAAAAATGTGGAACAATTACTTTTATAGGATGGATATGGTTCCTATTTAAGGTTGGAACAGCACTACCAGCATTAAAATTATTTAAATTTACCGTCTTTAGAAGATAATAAATAAACTTAGGGTAAGAATTGTGAAATTTTAAACTGAATAAAGTTGTATTGTGTGGCCAATAATCACTTTCAACATAAAGAGGTTCACCAATATTGCCACTTCTACCAATAATTACTCCTGGAGCTTTAGCCTTGTACTCATTGTGTTTTCCAATTAGCCCATTTGATCCTATAACCGGGTATGGTCCATCTTTAAAATTACTTTTAGCTAAATCATAGCCTCTTTGAAATGTAACCAAATCATTTATTTTTTTCTCTTCCCAACTCATAATAAATTATTTGAATACTTTTTTCAAATATAACTTAAGTGACTTTTTCAATTTTAAAGATTTTATATCAAAATTTCTAAAAACTTCCTAAT
>CAYLWJ010000104.1:0-63184 GCA_964387355.1 uncultured Actinomycetota bacterium
TTTTAATAATTTTAAAAATTGTTTTAATTTATTTAATTTATTTAAGAATTTTTAATTTAAATTCTAGTTTGTTATATAGTATTTATGGGCATGGATTAAATGAAGATTTTAATATAATTTTCAAAAATATTTATATTGCTAATATTATAAGTCTTACTAATGTAAACATTACTAATATTTGTTTTTTAGGGCTTGTTTTAACATTCGCTCCAATATTTGGGAGAGTCTCAATGCTCTATCTTTTTTCTAAGTATGATTGTGCTGTAAAAAATAAAAGTCTAGTACTTCTTTTTAAAGGAGAAAATAATAAAAAGGTCTTTTTGGTGCAATCAATTTTATACTCGATAATTTTTATAGTTTTAAATGCTTTTGTTGGGTTTTCTTATAACAATTTTTTGTTTTTAGAAAATTTATTAATTTTAAAAAGTCTATTATTAATTGGATTTGTTTTTATATTTATTGTTATTACAGCAAAGGTATTAACAAAAAAAATTAATGGAATAACTGGTGATATTGTTGGCGCAGTTTCTGTTTTAACAGAAGTTTGTTTTTTGTTTTTTTATTATTTATTCATAAATATTTTTATAAATATTTATAAAGTTTAATTATAAAATCCTTTTAAATTAAATGGAAAAAACTCAAATTAAAACAAAACATGTATATAGGTATATAATTTTTTTACTGCTTATTTTGGTTTGTCTTATTTTGTTGTCAGCTTCTTTAGGTTCAGCAAAGGTCCCAATTAAAAAAACTGCAATAATTATAGCAAGCTACATACCGGCAGTTAATTATTTTATCGATAAATCAAATATTAACCCCTTAGATGAAAAAATCATCACAAAAATCAGGCTTCCAAGAATTTTTCTATCTATTGCTGTTGGTGTTGCTTTAGCATGTGCCGGGGTTATTTATCAGGGTATTTTTAGAAACCCACTTGCTGACCCTTTTATTATTGGTGTTTCTGCAGGTGCATCCATTGGTGCAACAATAGGTTTATTATTTATAACACAAATTAAATTTATTTCATTATCAGCAGCAAGCATCTTTGCTTTTATTGGCGCAATTGGGGTTACATTTACAGTATATAATATTTCAAGGATAAAAAATAAAATTTCAGTTGTTACTCTTCTTTTGGCTGGGGTTGCTTTGAGTGCACTTATTAATTCAATAAATTCATTTATATTAATTTTTAAAACTCATGATATGGCAAAGGTGATTTTTTGGCTGATGGGGGGCTTAACATCTGCTACATGGCAGCAGTTTTTTATTGTTTTTCCCATTGTTGCAATTATTTTTATATTCTGCAGTTTCTTTATGAGAGACTTGAATATAATTTCTCTAAGTGATGAAAGAGCTTCTCAGCTTGGAGTTGAAACTGAAAAAGTAAAGCTGCTGCTATTGATACTTGCATCATTAATTGCTGCTTCTGCTGTTTCTGTAAGTGGAATTATTGGATTTGTAGGGTTGATTACTCCACATATAATGCGAATAATTGTTGGGCCTGATCATAAAGTTTTATTTCCAACTTCAGCTTTAGCTGGCGGGATAGTACTTTTATTTTCAGATACCTTAGCAAGACTAGTTTTAGAGCCAAGAGAAATACCAGTTGGCATTATAACCTCAATCATTGGTGTACCTTTTTTTATTTATTTGCTAGTTAAGTCCAAAAGACAAGTTTTTTAAAATAGGATAGATAGGATAGGTAATTTAGATATTTAAGATAATATGAAAACTTACAAATTTTAAATAAAAATATTATTTATTTATTTATTTATTTATTATTTCTTGTTATTTAGTGTTATTTATTATTAAGTAAATTATGCGTGATTTAGCAATAGAAATAAAAAATTTAAGTTTTTCATATCTACCCTTAGCTAAAAACTTTGAAAGCTTTGATATAGTTAAAAAATCAATTACAAAGCATCAAGAGCATCCAGAGTGTCCAGAGCGTCAAGATTACATAGATTCTTCAGATTATTCAAAGAATTTGGGGAATTCAAATTACTCAGAGTACTCCAAAGTTAAAATTAAAAATACACTTAAAATTAAAAATAATGTTTTAAATAATATTAATTTAGAAGTAGAGCAAGGTAGCTTTGTTTCAATATTAGGACCAAATGGTTCAGGAAAAAGCACTCTAATTAATTTAATTAGTAAAGTTTTAAAAGATTATAGCGGAACAATAAAAATCTTTGGCAGAGATATTAAAGCCCTAAGCTCTAAAGAAATTGCAAAGTTTGTTTCAGTAGTTCCACAATATTCTGATGTGCAGTTTAATTTTTCAGTCGAAGAAATGGTTTTAATGGGCAGGTATCCTTATATTCCCAGATTTGGTTCTGAAAAGCTTAAAGATTTTGAAATTGCTGAGAGGGCAATGTATTTAACAAAAACATTTGAGCTTAGAGACAAAAAAGTTGGCGAGCTTTCAGGTGGTGAAAAGCAAAGAGTTATTATTGCACAGGCATTGGCTCAAGACAGCCCTATTATATTGCTTGATGAACCAACTTCTCACCTTGATATAAATTTTCAAATTGAAATTATGGAATTATTTTCAAATATAAATAAAAATGAACATAAAACAGTAGTTGGGATTTTTCATGATATAAATCTTGCAGCAAATTATTCAGAATATATAGTTTTTTTAAAACGTGGGCAGGTTTTTGCAAGCGGCAGTATTGAAAATACTATTACTCGGGAAAATATTAAAAATGTTTTTAATAGCGATGTTTATATTGGAAGAAATCCATTTACTGGAAAAATTTACATAAGTCCAACTTTTTTAAAAACACACATAAAAAAAGAAGAAAAACATGCTTATAAAGAATCTGAAAAATATAAAAGATATGAAAAGCTTAAAATTCATGTTATAGGAGGTGGAGGTGCTGCCTCGCCAATTCTTAATTTTCTTGATAGTTTGGGCTTTATAGTAACTTGCGGCGTAGTAAATTATTTGGACAGCGATCTTAATACAGCACAAGCCCTTGGAATTAATTATGTAAGTGAAGCTCCATTTTCTCCGATAAGCACTGCAACCCAAAATCAAAATCTTGATTTTATTAAACAAAGCGATATAGTTATACTTCCGCCAGTTGTTTTTGGACATGGTAATTTTTCAAACCTGCTTTCTGTAAAACAGGCCATAAAAATGGGTAAAAAAGTAATTGTTATTGATAAAGGCGATATTGAAAAAAGAGATTTTACTGGCGGCAAAGCGGCAAAAATATATAATAAGATTTTACAAAACAGTAAACCACAGAAAGATATAATTATAATTGATGATATTAATAAATTAGAGCAGATTTTAGAAAGTGTCAGTATCTAAAATTTAATGATAGCAATAATATAAAACTTTAAGGGTAAGTATGAGTTATTTCAAAAACAAAAAAAGCTTTTCTTCAGCGAGGAAAAGCGTACTTAAGTTTAAAAAGTTATTAAAATTTAAATGATTTTGATAAAATTATACAAATATTATACAAATATTAATTAACAAGTAATATAAATTATATACGGGTATACAAGAAGGGAGTTTTTATGGAATGTAGGAAAGAAAAAAATTTATCTATCTGCAACTGTACTTATGAGCCCTGTTCAAGAAAGGGTATTTGTTGTGAATGTATTCAATATCACAGATTGTCAGGTGAACTTCCTGCTTGTTATTTTAATGCAAAAGATGAAAAAACTTATAATAGGTCAATTAGCTTTTTTATAAAAACACACTCAAAGTAAAAACTTTATAAAAATTGGGTAAAATTAATAATAAAAAAATTAATAGTAAAAAATAATGCAAGGTTGCTTATATTATATTAAGAATTTAAACTATGGTAATTTCTCTACACAAATTGGAAATATTTTTTATATTTGGTTTACAAGTAGTCAAATAAATCAAATAAAAAATGATTTTATTAAAGATAGTTTAATTTTTATTAAGGATAGTTTTACAAATTATGATTTTATGAATTATCAATGTATTAATAATGACAAAATAAATAATACTGACAAAATAAAAAATAAAATAAAAATAAAAGATAAGATAAGCTTGGTATTTTTATCAAATAACCAAAATTCGTTTAATAATTATCTAAAAGAGTTAAAGACATGTTTTAATAGAATCAAACCTTTTAAAACTTTTAAGAATATTAAAAATATTAAAAATATTAATAAAATTAATAAAATTAACTTTAACAATGAAAAACATTATCTACAGAGTAGCTCATTATTTATTCAGAAAAAATCAGAAATTATTGAAAAAAGTATCTTGAATTTTTTAAATGGTAAAAGTAAAAAAATAGAAATCAATTACTTTTTTTTAACTGGAAGTGATTTTGAAAAGAAAATTTGGGCGTCAACTTGTAGAATTCCTTATGGGAAAACTGCAAGTTATAAAGAGGTTGCGCGGCTTTCAGGTTATCCTAAGGCTTGGCGTGCTGCTGGTACTGCACTTGGAAAAAATCCTTTAATGTTAGTTGTTCCATGCCATAGAGTAATAAAAGCTTCAGGTGATATAGGTTTGTTTGGTGGAGGTACAGATGTTAAAAAATTTTTATTAAGACTTGAAGGATTTTGCTAATTTTTTTAGTTTTTTAATAAAAGAATTGTAAAAATTGTAAATTAAAATTATAAAAATTATAATCCACCCTATAGAAGTTAAGGTCACTCCAATTTTATTTGCGTAAGTCATACCATAATACAAGGTTACTTTTTTTTGAGTGGGAAATACAAGCATAAAAGAAGGGGAAACTAAATAAGGACCTTCTGCCCCAACTGCATGCCAGTTTGGAAAATATGATACCTTTATTAGATGAGGCTGACCTATGCCTGTTGTTTCAAACTCAATTTTTTCTCTTTGAATGTTTTCACTTAAAATTTCTCCTTTTGGCTGGTTTATAGGATTTGATGGTACTGACTGCAAATCATTGTTTTTAATTTCTTTGAATTTTTGTATATATGTACTGCCGTCATCATAAATTACAGGGTTGTCTAAATTTTCTGGATTTAAATACCATTTCTTTATATCCCAAACCCAATTATCAGTAGGCTTATATCTAAACGGCATGTTATCTAAAATTTCAACATAATTATGTTTTCCTCTTATTTCATAAAAATAATAAGGTTCAATTTTGTTTAAGAAAACTACGCTGTTATCATTATTTAAATCGCTTATTACTTCCGGGGAGCTTGCCATAATATATGTAATGTTAAAATATTTTAAGTGCATCATAGCAGCGTCATAGTTTCTAGAAGGGACTGTCCATCCAGCTACTGTTCCTCTTGGTTTAACCGAAAGTTCTGCTTGATTTATGTAATGAAAAGGTGCAGTTAGTGAGCTTTCAACTAAAAGCCCTTCCATCCCTGCTTGATGTGTCCAGAATGGAATTAGTTCAAATGCCCTTGGGGTGCCATATTTTTGAATAATTTCTTTATCAAATTCAAACATTACTCTTCCATAAGGCAAACTATCTAAATATTTCATTAACTTATTATAAGTTTTCCATTCCTCTTTTGATTCATAACCAGTATAATTATGCCTTGCCCATGCAGGAGCAAGAGGATTTCCTAAAAGAATTGCACCAGAAACTAAAAATGCAATTGTTGGGATTAAGAAAAATATTAAAAATTTAAATAAAATATTTTTGTAATTATTCTTATAATTTATGCAATTATCAAAATCTAAATTGCCTGATTTTTCTTTAAATTTATTTTTAATTTTAATATTCTTAATATTTTTAATATTTTTGGTAGTCTGGAAAATAGTAAATATAAATTTTGTAAGTCTGCCTTGACTTTTTCCATTTGAAATACTTTGAACACGCCTATTTTTAAAAAAATCTGGTATTTTTGAAATTGTAATCCAATAAAGATTTGAAAGCCCATAAGAGGCAAGTAAATGTATAAATATAAATATAAAGGGCAAAAACCTTGCATTATATAGTCTTCCATTGCTAATTGTAAAAAACAGTGCAGTAAAAACTATAATTGACCAAATGACTGGAATTAATTTTTTATCTTTTTTAATTATGTAAAAATATAGCCCAACAGCACCAAACACTAAAGCAGGTATAATTTCAAGAGGAAAAAGTTCTTTTATGTTGCGGATACTTGTCCAATGCATTTCTGGAGTAAATTTTATTAAAAGGACAAATGGTAAAGACCAGAATGCTGATAGAAAAAATCCTAATACTAAAACTGCAGCAATATATCTTATACTTTTAAAGTTTCTAAATATTAATAACAGGCTTGGAACAATAATCAAAACTGCAATTAATGTAATTAAATGAGTAAGAACTATGCAGCAAAGAATTATACCATTTAAAACAAAAAGCCAGTCATACTTTTTTTTCTCAGCTCCCCTATAAAGTGTTGCAATAAATAGAAATATTAAACCAAAACTAATTGAATAGCTAAATTCGCCTGCAAATGTCCCTAAAAAATTTCCACCATAAATTTTAAAGCTTTTCATATACAGAAAAGCAAGCGAACCAATTGCTGCAAGCTGAGGATAAGGATACTTAAATCTAAATAATTTTGAACCATAGTAAATTGTTAAAGGGAGTATTAAACTGCCAAGGACTGTTATTAATTTAAAAGCAATATTATATCCAACAATTTTACTAAGCAATGCTATTAAAAAAAATGGAAGTGGAAAGTAGAAAGTAAGCATTGGCATTCCAGCAAACCAGCCCATATCCCAGCCTGTCATTCTAAATTTTGGTAGTAAATTATCAATAAAAAATTTTGCAATATAATTGTGTGCGCCAGTATCACCACCATTTGTAGTTGTGTTTTTAAATATTAAGGTAGGTGGAAAGCAGTAAAATAACATGATGTAAATGATTACAAAAGTAATAATTATTGAAAGATTTAAATAAAATTTTTTGTTAGAAAATAAATTAATCGAACTTAATGCAGTCCTGTTAAATGGCACAGAATATTTATTGGAGTTGTTAATGATTTTTTTAATGCACTTTATTTTTTTAATGCAGACAATTATTTTACAGCTTATTTTTTCTGAGATTAACTTTTTTATTTTTGTAAATAATTTAAGCATTTTAAATAATAAAAATTATCTTTAAATAAGTCATAATTATAAATTACTAAGATTTTTTTATCATTATAAAATACAAATATAATTTTATTTTTTTAAGGTAATTGCAAATAAAATTGCTAATAAAAATGTTTTTTTTCTAAAGAAAACTAAAAATTGGCGATAATTATTTTTTATTTTTGAGTACTTTAAGAAAATTAAACTTGTGGAGTTTTTATTATGATATTTCTTTAATATTTTAGCTTTTAAAATATTTGATATTTATTTTTATAAAACTTATAGATATTTTTGTTACTTTGTGTTAATATTTGTATAATATTATTATTTATTAAATTTTTAAATTTTTAATTTATAAAAATATTTTTAAGGGGAGAGGTTGAAATTTGAAAATATTACTAGTTAATGGTTATAGCTATTTAGGTAAAAATATTGCAGAAAAACTAATAAATCTAAAGCATGAGATAACCATTATTGACCTTCTTTCAAAAGGAAGAAAAGGACCAATTCGTATTGGCCATAAGTTTTTTAATATTAGTCCTTATAGTCCTGAGTGCGAAAAAGTTTTTGAATCATCAAGATTCGATGCGGTAATTTACATTTCAGAGACACTAACTGAAAATTGTAATTTAAAAAATTTAGATAATTATTCAGGGTTAAACAATATTTTAAATTGTTCTGCAAAAAGTAAAATTAAAAAGTTTATTCTTCTGGTTTCTTATAAAATTTATGGAAGTGTTAAAAATCAGATTGCCTTTGAAACTGACAAACCAAAACCGTTAAGCAAAGAAGGCTTGTCTGATAATGTTCGTGAATATTATGTAATGAAATCTGCTCAAATCAATAATTTTTCTATATGTTTGCTTAGGATTGCGGAATTTTATGGGGCTTATGATGACTATTTCTGTATAGAAAAAGGCAATTTAAAAACAAATTTAGTTTTCAATTTTATAAATGATGCATTATTAAATGGAAAAATTATTGTTGAAGATAAAAATAAGTCTTTAGATTTTATTTATATTGAAGATGTTGTTGAGGCAGTAGCAAATGCTTTAACAAATAAAAACTGCAGTGGCATTTATAACATCTCAACAGGCTTAGCAACCTCTTTGTATGATTTAGCAAATTTAATTATACAGCAAATAAAAACTAAAAAAGTTGAAGTTGTATTAAAGCAGTCAAAAAGAATTTTAACTTATGATGAAAATTTGCTAGAAGAAAACTTTTGTTTATCAAATGAGTTATTTAAAAAAGATATTGGCTGGAATCCAAAAACAAAACTGTCTGATGGGATAGAAAAAACTGTAAAAGGGCAGGTAGAAGTTTTTAATAAAAATAAGTTAGCTAAAAAGAAAAAAAGAAAACGAAATGATATTGATGTCAAAATAGAAACTTACGATGAGTTAGCATATAGAACAATTAAGCCAAAACCATCAAAAGCGTGGCAAGTTTTGGCTTTTTTTGAAAATATTATTTTATTTTTAATATTTAGTTTTTTGCAGTGGGGGGATAACTTTTTTAAAATTAATTTACCAGATATACGTCTTGATTATTTAATAGTTTATATATTATTGGTTGCCATTATTTGGGGACAGGTTCAGGCTTATATAGCAATGATTTTATCTTCTTTTATCTTTGTATTTGTAAATTTTTTACTTGGTGTTGATATTATTACATTTTTTTATATGCCGGAAAACTTAATTCAAATTGCAATTTATTTAATTATTGGAGTTATTGCTGGTTATTCAATAGAAAGAAAAAATAGAGAAATTGAATCAAGGGATAATTTATATGCTAATTTAACCAACAAATACATGTTTCTTTTAAATGTCTATAATCAGACGAAGCTTGTAAAAAAAGAACTTGAAAGCCAAATTGTAAATACAGAGGATAGTTTTAGTACTATATATAATATAATACAGGAAGTTAACAGCCTTGAAATAGAATCAGTTTTTTCTGGTGCAGTTTCAGCAATTGAAAAAATAATGAAGACTGATAAAGTATCAATATACACTATAAACTGGCATAATGGGAATGCAGAGTTTATTAGATTAAAAGCAAGATCTGTTGCTTTGGCTGATAAAACGCCTAATTCTATTAAAATTTCAGACTTTCCGCAAATTGAGCAAGTTGTAAAAAATAAAAGTGTTTACATTAATAAAGATTTTAATCCCAATATCCCTGTTATGATAGCTCCAATAATTGATGAAAAGAAAGTTATAGCAATAATTTCAATTCACGATACAGCATTTGAAAATTTGACAAAGCATTATGAAAATTTATTTTTAACCATAGTTGGGCTAATCAGTGATGCAATAAAAAGAGCATATTATTTTGCAGAAAGTTTAAAGGATAAAAGATACATAAAGGGCACTAAGATATTAAATGAAGATACTTTTGAAAAAATTTTAAATGAAGTAAAAAAACATAAAGAATCTCTTAATATGAGTTATTCATTATTGAAAGTAAAACAACAAGCCTACAGCTTAGTTGAAATATCCAATAGAATATCTTCAAGTGTTAGGGATAATGATTATATTGGAATAGGTAAAGATGGAAATATTTATATTCTTTTATCAAATACAAAAAATGATTATGCAAATGTAGTGATTGAAAGATTAAAAGCAAAAGGAATTATTTCTGAGATTGTTCCAGAGGAAGTATATTATGAGTAATATTTTTAATAATATTTTTAATAATTTATTAAATAATATGTTAAGAGATTTTTTAGATTATAACAGCACTAATTTATTATTGCTTTGTCTTGCAATTCATAGCTTATTTTGTCTTATTTTCTTTGGTATTAATATTAAGAAAAATGGCTTGCAAGATAGCATATATAAATTTATTATTGTTTTTTTCCTGCCTATTTTTGGCTTTTTATACTTTGGTATTTCAAATTTAGTAAATAAATTTATTAAAAAATCAGAAGAAAATATTGAAAGCTATTTAAGATATATTCATCAAAAAGGCCATATTTATTATGAAGAGCCTGTTGATTTTGAAAGTGAAATAAATACAATTCCTCTGATTGACAATCTTCAATTTTCTGATAATAAAAATAAAAGGGCTTATCTTCTTTACCTTTTAAAAAAAGACTTTTCTGGACACATTAATGGATTGAAAGAAGCAATTAAAAGTGATGACTCTGAAACTTCTCATTATGCTGCAGCAGCTATGATGGAAATAAAGAAACAATTTGAATATTTAATTCAATCACATAAGGAAAATTATGAATTAGATAAGAATAATATACAGAAAGCAAAACAATATGCAGATGTATTAAGAAAATATTTAAGAAGTGAAATCGCAGACCGTGTTGACTATTTTGAATATTTAAATAAATACTCAGATTTACTTGCTTTTTTAGTAGAAAATTATAAGTCTGAAGAAATTTATTTTTCAGAAAAAGTTTTAGCTGACTTAGAATTAAATGACTTAAAAAGTGCATATAAATTTTGTAAGCAGTATTTAGATAGCTTTCCTGACAGTGAAAATGCTTATATTTTATTATTAAAAGTTTTGTGTAAGCTTAAAGATTATGAATCTTTCCGAAAAGAGTTAAAAAAAATTGAAAACAAATTTAAAAACAAAATCTATGAAGGAAAACTATATGAGATTTTACAATATTGGAAAGATTACTTAAAAGATGAATTAAAAGGAGCGGAAAGAACTTAATTTATGTTTATACGAAGAATTACAGCTGTAATAATTTCAATTGTTATAATAGCATCTGGGCTTCAGTTTTTAAGAAGCCTTGGAATGTTTAATTTATTAAAAAATGTAAATGCAGAAATTACTCTTGAGCCAGCAAAAAAGCTTAATGCAGCTGAAATTAATAACATAAAGCCTGAAAAGTATCTAATTATCATAAATGAAAAAGAGGAAAATAGTAATAAAATTGCAATTCAGTTAGAACAAACTCTTAATTATTTAAAAAAAGATTATGAAGTTATTGATATTTTAAGTCAAGCTAGCATTGATAAATTAAATGATTATCAGTATTTAAATAAATTTGATAGTATTTTAATTGCTTTTGAAAGACTGGATAATGTGAAAAATTTAAATATTTTTTTAGATTATGTTAAGAGCGGCAAAAGCTTAGCGTTTATTGAGAGACCAGTTGTAGATAAAACTTTTAAAGAAAGCTATACCAATTTTGGTATAAAACAATACAAGGAAAAATTAAGTGATAGTAAAAGAGGTATAAGAGTTGTTTCTGATATTTTATTTGGTGCAAAGGGATTTGAGACAGATTCTAATATGATTATTAATTCTTCAATTATTGTTGAGTTGAAAGACAATGTAAAAATACATTTAACTAGCTATGATAACAACCCACTTCTTTGGGAGAATGATTTTGGAAGTGGAAAGTTTATATTTTTTAATGGAACAATGCTTGCCTCAAAACAAAACAGAGGGATAATTGTTGCAATTTTAAGTAAATGTAAACCTGATTTTATATACCCAATTGCAAATATTAAAATGGTTCATATAGATGACTTTCCTGCGCCTATTCCACAGGGAATAAATGAAGCTATATATAAAGAATTTTCTAGAGACATCCCACAGTTTTATAGTGAAATCTGGTGGCCAGAAATGTTAAAGCTTTCAAAAAAATATGACATTAAATACTCTACTTTTATTATAGAAACATATAATAACAAAACAAAGCCTCCTTTTGATAAAGGCACAAGCGCTACTATGCGTAACTTAATGATATACGGAAGAGAAATTCTAGCAAATAGTGGTGAGCTTGGACTTCATGGTTATAACCATCAGTCTTTAGCACCTAAAGGATTTATAAAACAGAACCTTGGTTATAACTACTGGGAATCAATAGATGATATGAAGGCTTCAATTGAAGAATTAATAAGGTTTGTGCATGCTGTTTTTGGCCATTATAAATTACAAGCTTATGTGCCTACTTCTAATATATTAAGTCCTGAGGGAAGAGAAGCTGTCAAACTTGCAAACCCAGATTTAAAAATTATAGCTTCAGTTTATTTGCCTAATAAAGAAGGAGATGTATATGTTCAGGAGTTTAATATTTCGGAAGATAATATAATAGAATTTCCAAGGCTGAGTGCAGGTTATGAAAAAAGCGACAGCACAATGTGGAGTATTTATAATGGCATAAATGCTTTTGGAGTGTTTGCTCATTTTGTCCATCCAGATGATGTTTTAGATCCTAGAAGAAATAATAATAAAAGCTGGACTGAACTTTCTAAAGAATTTGAGCAGATTTTAAGTGAAGTTGCTAATAAATATGGCTGGTTAAAAAGCTATACTATATCTTTAGCCTCTGTCCAGCTTGTAAAATATTTGGAATGTAAGCCTTATATAGATTACAAACAAGAAGAAAATGTAATTAATATTTATATTGATAATTTTAGAAATGATATTTATTTTATTTTAAAAACAAATAAAGAAATAATTAGTTCAAAGGGCTGTGTCTATAAAAAGATTTTTAATACTGCAGGTAACAGTGCTGATTTTTTTAACAGAAATAATATTTTAAATTTTAATGTTCAAAGTGATTATCAGGAGCAAGTATATTTAATTACTGCAAATGAAAATATTTGCTCTTTAAAATACTATTAGTTTTTAAGGATTTTAAAAATGAAAATTTGTTTACTAATGGAAGGAAGTTATCCATACGTAACTGGTGGAGTTTCAACGTGGGCTCAAATGCTTATTGAAAATTTAACAGAACACCAGTTTATTGTGTTTGCCATAGGGGCAGAAAAAAAGTATAAAAAGCAGTTCAAATATATTTTGCCAAAAAATGTTCTTGAAGTAAAAGAGGTTTTTTTAGATGAAATGCTTAGTCAAATAGGAAGGTATGGTAAAAGGTATAAACTGTCAAAAGATTCAGTTAATAATTTAAAAAATTTAATTACAGGGGAAAAGGTTAATTGGGATTTAATTTTTAAGATTTTTTTGGAAAATAAGATAAAAAATGAAATGGACTTTTTTATGAGTATAAATTTTTTTGATATTTTAAAAGATTCATATGAAGAAAAATACAACACTGCGCCTTTTACTGAGTTTTTCTGGACAGTTAGATCAATGCTTGTACCGCTTTTTTTCTTGTTAAAGATAAAAATTCCACTTTCTGATATTTATCATAGCGCTGCAACAGGTTATGCAGGGATTTTAGGCTCAATGGCTAAGTTCTTATA
The DNA here is from genome assembly GCA_964387355.1 of uncultured Actinomycetota bacterium. Classification (GTDB taxonomy): domain Bacteria; phylum Actinomycetota; class Humimicrobiia; order Humimicrobiales; family Humimicrobiaceae; genus Calidifonticultor. The sequence goes on from CAYLWJ010000104.1 coordinate 13,225, forward strand.
TAAAAAACCTTACATAGTTACTGAACATGGTATTTATTCCAGAGAAAGAGAAGAGGAGATTATTAAATCCAGTTGGGCAAAAGGTTATTTTAAAGATATGTGGATAAAATTTTTTTATAATGTATGCAGAGCATCTTATGAGTATTCTGATAAGGTAATTACTTTGTTTGAAAAAAACAGGCAAATTCAAATTGAATTAGGATGTCCAGAAGAAAAAATGGAAATTATTCCAAATGGAATAAATGTTGAATCTTTTAAGGAAAATTTTAATGAGTTAGACAAAAAAGAAGAAAATAAAATTTCTAATGAATTAATAGGAACTGAAGATAAACATATGCTAGACTTGATGCTTTTAAACAAAGAAAAAAGAACAGAATTTATAAATATTGGCACAATTACAAGAATAGTGCCGATAAAGGATATTAAAACTATGATTCAAAGCTTTAATATTGTTCAGAGCGAAATTAAAAATTCTCGGTTTTTTATAATGGGCCCTAAAGATGAAGATGAAGAATATTTTGATGAATGTGTTAGACTCTCACAAAGACTTGGACTTAAAAATCTAGTATTTACTGGTAAAGTTGATACAAAGAAATATATTCATTTAATGGATATTATGGTTTTGACCTCAGTAAGTGAAGGTCAGCCGTTTTCTATACTTGAAGCTATGGCAGCTAAAAAACCAGTTGTTACAACTGATGTTGGCGGCTGTATGGAGCTTTTATATGGGAGGAATGATGGTTTTGGAAAAGCTGGTATTGTTGTGCCTGTTATGGATATTGAAAAAATAGCTCGTGCAATAATAACGCTTGCAAAAAACGATAAGCTTAGAAAAATCATGGGAGAGAGTGGAAATAAGAGGGTTAAAAATTTGTATACTTTTGAAAAATGTGTTGAAAGTTATAAAAAAGTATATGAGATGTATTTAAAAAAGCAGTAATATGACAAGATTTAAATTAAATTAAATTCAATAAAATAAAATAAAAAAAATTAGGGAATAATAATGGCAGGTATTGGATTTGAACTAAAAAAATTATTTAAACCTACTGGGTTTTTGTCAAAAGTTCGCGCAATAGCATATTCAGCTCTTGTTTCACTTGGACCGTTTATTTTATGCACTGCGACAATAGTAATCCTTATAATATTTTTAAATATAATGAAAATACCTTATAAAGAGAGGGAACTTTTTATTGCTACAATTGTATATGTATTTATATTTTCTCAGATAATATCAAGTGGATTTAAAATGATTATTACCAGATATATTGCAGATACTCTATATGAAGAAAACTATAAAGATATTCTTCCATCACTTTCAGGTTTATTAAGTATAGTTGTTTTTATTTCTTCTGTTTGTGCAATAGCTTTTTACTGGTATTCGCCTCTGCCTTTTTATATAAAATTTACAAGCTATGTTTTGTTTATTGAGCTTATAATTATATTTATAATGATGGAATATCTTTCAACAGTAAAAGATTATATAAAAATAGTAAAAAGTTTTTTATCAGGAGTTATTGCGAGTATTTTATTAAGTTTTATATTCTTAAAATTTACAAATTTAGATACAGTCTTTGGACTTCTTCTTGCTTTAGATATAGGATTTTTACTAATTATTTCTTTTTTAACTGGATATTTAAAAAATTTTTATGGAGAGACTGCCAGTAAAAAATATTTTAACTTTTTAGAGTACTTTGATAAATTTCCATCACTATTTTTTGTTTCTTTGTTTTACACTTTAGGCCTATATAGTCATAACTTTGTTTTTTGGACAAGCAACTTAAGTGTTGTGGTTGCAAATACCTATGTATATGCACCTGTTTATGATGTTCCAACTTTTTATGCTCTTTTATCTATTATGCCTTCAATGGTCATGTTTGTTGTTTCTACAGAGACGTCATTTTATGAAAAGTATCGAAATTATTATTCTTTAATTACAGGAAAAGGGAATTTTGCAGATATTGAAAATGCTAGAAAAGATATGGTAAGGGTTTTATGGTCTGAAGTTAGAAACTTAGTGGAATTTCAGCTTTTCTTTACTTTATTATTTTTAGCTGGAGGCTATTATATATTGCCAAGGATTGGTCTTACTCAGCTTTCAATTGATATTTTTAACCTTCTTACTCTTGGGGCTTTTATGAATTCTTTAATTTTGGTAATAATTTTACTATTATTATATTTTGAAGATAGATCAGGAGCTCTTTTTGTTTCAACGGCTTTTTTAATTTCTAATGTTGTTTTTACTTATTTAACAGTAAATTATTCTGAAAGCGTATATGGTCTTGGATATTTTGCCTCTACATTGTTTTCTGTAGTAATTGCATTAATAGAGCTTCTAGTATATGTAAAAAATATAAATTACCACACTTTTTGTGGTCAGCCAATTTTATATAAAGAAAAAAAAGGTATTTTTGGCAAGTTAATAAGCTCTTTAAGTAGGGATAAAAATAATTAAAAGTTAGAAAAAATTTGATTAACATCTAAAATTTTGTGATGAAATTTTGTGATGAAAAGTAAAATAAAAGAAATAAAAAACTGTATCTACTAAGTTTAACTTTAATTTCTATGATATAAATTTAGAGGCTTCAAATATAGATTATATCTTAATTAAATATTATAAAAAGTATAAAAGAGATTGTGTATTTAGACTAAAATATACGGTAAAATAAAAATGAAATAAACAGTGAAATAAAAAATGAAACATATAAATAAGCTTTTAATATTTTTCTTTATATTTAATTTAACTATTTTATCATTTTTGTTTTGCAATTCTAAAAATTCTACTTTGTATGGAAATTTAGAAACTTCAGATTTAAATTTCTTAAATTTACCTATTGTCAGTATCAAATATTCTGACTCAAATAATATTAATAATAAAAACAGTTTTTTAAATTTTAATTTTAGTAAGAAATTTATTTATGTTTTACAATCAATTGATTTTCAAGATCTAAACAAAGAAGATTTTGATATAGCTGTAGTTGATTGTGATGACAGTAAATTAACTAGCAGGCAAATTCAACTGCTTCACAAACAAAATAAGAAAATTTTAGCTTATTTAAGTATTGGAGAGGCTGAAGATTACAGAGATTACTGGCAAAAAGACTGGAAAGTTGGAAACCCGGAGTTTATTGATGAAGAAAATCCTTGTTGGTGTGGAAATTATAAAGTTAAATATTGGTATAAGCAATGGCAGGATATAATATTTTCAAAATTGAATCAAATAATTAGTTTAGGTTATGATGGTGCTTATCTAGATTTAGTAGATGCTTATGATTATTATAAACAAAGGGGGTTTATTTTAGCTGAGTATAATATGGTAAAATTTGTAATAAGTTTATCAAGAAATGCAAAAAAAATTAATCCTGACTTTTTAATAATACCCCAAAATGCTGAAGAATTAGTAAGATATAAGGAATATCTTGCTGCTATTGATGGAATTGGAAGAGAAAGTTTATGGTTTGAAAATGAAAAAAGAATAGATTATAAAACAATGAGTAAAATAATTGATTATCTAAATATTGTTAAAAATGATAAAAAACCAGTTTTTGTGATAAATTATTTTGATTATTTAAGTAAAAATAAGATAATTGAGTTTCTAATCCTTAGCAAAATTCATGGCTTTATTCCATATATAGGTCCAAAAGACTTAAATACTATATATAATATTGAAGATTTATTTATGATATAAAAGATTTATTTAAAAGGTATTATTAATTAATAGTTGTCTTAATATAAAAAATAAGAAAAGCTTTTTAATTTTTTTATAAAAAAATTTTTTTTGCGTTACAAATTGCATCTAAATTTAAACTATAAGCTAGTGAAATTTCACAATGAACGGAAAAACCGCAGTCCTTACAGGAAATATTTTTAACTTTATTTTTTAAGTAACAACCATAAGAAATACTGCCATCAAATTCAACACTTGCAACTAAAAAGTCTAAACATTTCCATGAATTATTTTTCATTTTAGTAAGTGCTGCTGAAGAGTTTAATAATTTAAGATTTTGTTTCTTTAATTCTAATAATTTATTAATTACGTCTTCTTTTTCATTTTGAGAAAGAGTTAAATTTGGAAGGTTTTCAAAAGGGTAAAAAAACTGGACTGTGATCCCATAAACTTTATCATTAAGAAATTTTATTAAATCTTCAAACTTATCTATATTAATTTTAGAAATACATATATTTACTATTATCTTTTTGTTTTTATTAGCTTCTATATTCTCTAATATCTTATCAAAACTTTTTCCTCTAATTTTGTCGTGGGTATCTTTTAAACCATCAATGCTTACAAAAAAAATATCAGGATCATAGTTTGATAAATCTATTGTTCCATTTGTTGTAACACCTGTAATAAAAAATAGCTTTTTAGAATATTTTATAACATCATTAATATCCTTGTTATTTTTTAAGTCCTTCCATAAAAGAGGTTCACCACCTTCAAATATAATAATTTTAATGCCATCTTTTTTTAATCTATTTAAAATTTGTGTAACTTTGCTAAAGTCAAGATTTTGCCCACCATTAAGTTTTTGTGTTTTAATTTTTTGTGTATTAATTTTCCAGAACGGGCAGTGCAGGCATTTAAGATTGCATTTTTGGGTTATCTTAAAGCTAGTTATTAAAGGCAGTCTAAATTTTTTAAATAAAGCAGCTTTGATTTTATATAATAATAAAAAAGCTGTAATCTTTAAAAAAGCTATAATTTTTACTTTCTTTTTTTTAATTTCAGTTTTTTTTATGTTTAACATGTATTGCTAAATTTGATACAATATTTTTCAGTCATTAAATTTGTTAAATTTAATATTAAATAAGTTTGATAAAAAATTATATAAAATATTATATAAAAATAATAAAATATAATAGACTATACCATTATAATAGAAATTTAATAAATAATATAATAAGTATAAAAACATAAAGATAATAAGTATAAAAGCATAAAGTAAAAATATAAATAAAGTGTTCTATATAAAAGATTTGTTTACATATACTCATACTTATATGTTTATACTAATAGATGTGTAAACAAATAAAAATGTAAGTAATTATTGGTATCGGTATCAAAAAATATGGGTTTTTTAAAAAATTTAAAAAATTTATTTTTTAGTCCTGTTACTTCTGGGCAGTCGAATTTTATTAATTTTAAAATCAAATGCTCAAGATGTAATGAAGAAATCTTAGTTAATTTAAGAAAGTCAAGTGACATTTCTAGGATATATGAAGATGAAGGTGGACCATCAGGTGCTTCTTTTTTTGTTAGGAAAGAAATACTTGGTTCAAAGTGTAATAATTTAATTTACTTGACTGCATATTTTGATGAAAGTTTTAATTTAATTTCTTCTGATGTATCAGGTGGTAAATTAATTGAATAAAAATACAGTAAATGAAAAATCAATTGAAAATAAATTTAAAGATTTAAATATTGCTAATAAAGATTTGAGCATTATTATCCTTGCGGCAGGCAAGGGCAAAAGAATGAAATCAGATTTGCCCAAAGTGCTCCATAAAATCTGCTTTAGACCGATTATTTATTATGTTTTATCAAATGCTTATAAATTAAATCCTAAAAACGTCTTTACAGTTGTAGGTTTTGGAAGAGATGTACTTCAGCAATATATTGAAGAAAATTTTAAAGATTGTATTTCTGTATTGCAAGAAGAACAGTTAGGCACAGCACATGCGGTTTTGTCTGTTGAAAAACACAAAAAAGTCTTGGGTAAAGAGGTCTTAATAATTGCAGGTGATATGCCTCTTTTAAGTTATGAAACATTATTAAAAACTCTAAAATTTAAGCATGAAAATAATTTAAATGCAGTTTTAGTAACAGCAATAGCGGAAAACCCTTACGGATATGGTCGTATAATAAAAAATAATGAGGGTAGTGTTTTAAAAATCGTTGAAGAAACTGACGCAAGCCCCAAAGAGAAAGCGATAAAAGAAGTAAACTCTTCAATATACTGCTTTGATACAGATATATTATTTAATTATTTAAAAAGAATTAGCGCTCAAAATGCACAAAGCGAATTTTACCTAACAGATATAATTGAACTTATTTCAGCAGAAAAAAAATACAGTATTAAAAGCTATATTATTGATAATTTTTATGAAGTTGAAGGAGTTAATGATAGACTGCAGCTTTCAAAATTAGAAAAAAAATTGCAAAGAAAAATAAATGAGAAGTTAATGCTTTCAGGGGTTACAATAAGAGACCCAGATACTGTATATATTGATATTGAAGCTGAAATAGGGAAAGATACAATTATCGAACCCTTTTGTTTTATTTCAGGAAAAACAAAGATTGGAAACAATTGCGTTATTGGACCTTTTACACAAATAAATGAAAGCATTATTGGTAATAAAACAAATATAAATAAGTCATTTATTCAAGGCTCAACTATAGGGAATTTTAATAATATTGGACCAACAAGTTATATAAGGCCGGGAACTGTAACTGGTGATAATGTAAAAATCGGTGCATGCTGCGAAATAAAAAAATCAATTATTTCTTCAAATTCTAAAGTGCCTCATTTAAGTTATATTGGTGATGCAGAAGTAGGTAGTAATGTAAATGTAGGTGCTGCAACTGTAACATGTAATTATGATGGATTTTTTAAAAATAAAACAATAATTGAAGATAATGTATTTATAGGTTCAGACACAATGCTAGTAGCTCCAGTTAAAATAGGGAAAAATGCAATAACTGCAGCTGGCTCAGTTATTAGTGAAGATGTTCCACAAGACAGTCTCGCAATTGAAAGAACAAAACAAGTAAACATAGTTCAAGGAGCAATAAAGTTTAGAGAGAAAAAAAAGAATCAAAAAGACAATTTAAATAAATAATTAAAAAATAAGTAAAAAAATAATTAATTTTGTTAAATTTATAAAATAAATTTAAATTAAAGAAAGTGAGGCAGTTATTTATGCGGGATTATCCAAGCAATAAGAGAATGTTAATTTTTAGCGGATCAGCTCATCCTGAACTTTCAGAAAAAATTGCTCAAAATCTTGGAGTTTCTTTAGGAAAAGTTATAAGAACAAAATTTAAAAATGGAGAAATCTATATTAAGTTTGAAGAAAGTGTCAGAGGTGCGGATGTATTTGTAATTCAGCCTTGCGGTGATCCTGTAAATGATAATTTAATGGAGCTATTAATAATGATAGATGCTTTAAAAAGAGCGTCAGCATCAATGATAAACTGTGTAGTTCCTCATTTTCCATATGCAAGACAGGATAAAAAAGCAGAAGGAAGAGAACCAATTACAGCAAAATTAGTAGCAGACCTTTTAACTGTAGCTGGCATGGATAGAATGATTGCCACTGATTTGCATACTGCTACAATCCAAGGGTTTTTTGATGTACCTGTTGATCATATAACAGCTATTCCAATAATTGCAAATTATTTTAAAACAAAAAATATAAAGAATGGTGTTGTTGTAAGCCCAGATGTTGGAGGAGTTAAAAGAGCTTCAATTTTTGCAAATCAGCTTCATTTTCCACTTGCAATTTTAGATAAAATAAGGCCAGGCCCTAATATGGCAAAAATTGATCATTTAGTAGGTGATGTGGATGGAAAGGAAGCAATAATTTTTGATGATATGATTGATACAGGGGGAACTATTTGTGAAGCTATTGATGTGCTTTTTAAATTTAATGTAAAAAAAGTTTATGTTGGTGCTACTCACCCTGTTTTCTCGGGAAATGCTTTAGAAAAACTTCAGTGTTCAAAAGCTGAAGAAATAGTTGTTGCTGATACTTTGCCTATAAAAAATAATCTAAATAGTCTAAATAGCAAAATTATTGTGGTTTCTATTGCACAACTTCTTGCAAAAACAATAAAAAAGATTTATCATTGCAACTCTGTAAGTGAGTTATTTAAGGGCGAAAATTTAGTTTAATTTAGCTTAAAGCTTAAATTTAAAAAAATATTAATTTGGGGTGGTAAAATATGAGCAGTGCAGTTTTGGCTACAGATATTAGAAATAAGGAAGAACTAAAGAAAAATGCATCTAGGAGATTAAGAAATGCTGGATATATTCCTGCTGTAGTTTATGGTTTAAACCAAGAGCCAATTAAGGTTAAAGTAAAAGAAAAGGATTTTAAGGATGTTACCAAAGGCAGAAGTCTTGCAAATTTAATCCTAGATTTACATATTAGGATGGATGGTAAAGAGAAAAAAGAAACAACCTTGGTTAAAGAAATTCAAAAAGATCCAATTACAGCTGAACTTCTTCATATTGATTTCATAAGAATACAGATGAAGAAAGAAGTTGAAACAGTTGTTCCAATTCATATATTAAATGAAGAAGAGTCTATTGGTGTTAAGCAGGATGGTGGTGTAATACAACATGGCTTAAGAGAGCTTCATATTATGTGTCTGCCTGCTGATATTCCAGAATATATTGAATATGATATTAAAGATCTTCATATGGGACATAACGTAAAAGTTGCTGATCTTAATCTTGGCGATAATATAAAAATATTAAATAACCCTGAAGAAGTGGTAGTGTCAATAATTCATCCTACTCATATGGTTGTTGAGCAGCCTACTGAGGTAGAAGAGGAAGAAGAATCTTCAAAGGAGCCTGAGCTTGTAGAAAAGCCTAAACATTCTGCTAAAGGTGAAAAAGAAGAATAATAATGATACTAATTGTTGGTCTTGGAAACCCTGGTAAAGAATATTCAAATACTAGGCATAATGTCGGGTTTTTAATAGTTGACAGGCTTGCATTAAATTTAGATGTAAGTAATTTTAAGAAACGTTTTACCTCTGAATACTGCTTAGTAAGTTTTTCAGCTAATGAAAATAATAATGAAAATAATAATAATATAAATAATAGGAATATTAAAAAAGCTTCTACTTGCCTAAAAGAGGAATTACTGCTTGTAAAACCATTAACATTTGTTAATAACAGCGGTATAGCTGTCGTTAAATTTTTTAAATTTTATAAAGAAAAAATTAATAGAATTTTAATTATACATGATGATTTAGATATAGAATTTGGTTTTATAAGATTTAAAAAAGGCGGGTCTAGTGGTGGCCATAATGGTGTTGAGTCAATTATAAGAACTTTAAATAGTGATAATTTTGATCGGCTTAGATTTGGAATTAGCAGACCTGCAGCAAATAAAGACCCTGCGGATTATGTTCTTTCAAGTTTTAATAAAAGTGAAGAAAAGCAACTTTTTAATTTAGTTGATTTTTCAGTAGAAGCCATAAAACAATACATTGTATATGGCATTGAATATGTGATGAATATTTATAATAAAAGATAATTAAAAGATAATTAAAAGCGAGATAAAAAGTAATGAGTTGATAATCTGTTAATAGATAATAAAAAAAATTGAAGTAAAGCCCAAAAATGGAAGTAAGTCCTTATAAAAATACTTTAAATAAATATTATAATTGGCTGTTTTATTATGTGTTATGAAAATTATTTTATATATAAATTTCTTAATAGCAAGTCATTTAAAAATTTTGTAAATGATTTTAATAATACTTATAAGATTGACCAAAAATTAAAAATCAAACTCCAGCCTCATAGTAGCAACGAAGTTCTGCCTAGTAGTAGCGATAAACTCAAGTATCATGATAGCCACAAAGAAATCAACATTTTAAGTGTTGAGTCAAAAGATCAAAATAATTTTATCAATGGTTTGGTTTGTGATGAAGATATTTGGCCTTTTGTTATTGCCTCTCTGTTTGTAAAGTTTAGGCTTCCTTTGTTTATTTTAACAGCAACTAATGATAGGGCTAAACAATTAAACAGAGAATTAAAAATGCTTTTTCCTTTAAGCAGGGTTATGCATTATCCTTCATTAGGAAATTCTCAAATTTTATCTTTAATTCAAAAAACCAAATTTTCATATGACTTGCTTTCTCAAAGGTCTGAAATACTAAACAGCATTTTGGAATATAAGAACAGCAGTGATCCTTTTTTTATTACTGCAGCTGAAAACTCAATTATTGATCTTATTCCACCAGTTGAAAGCTTTATCTCTAATTTATTGATATTAGAAAAGAATAAAGAATATGATAGGGATAAAATAATATCCAGTTTATTAAACTTAGGGTATGAAAGGGTAAATAAAGTTTACGATAAAGGTGAGTTTAGTTTTAAAGGTGATATGCTTGATATTTTTAATGTTTCTTCAGATTATCCCTGCAGAGTAGATTTCTTTGAAGATAAAATAGAAAATATTTTTTCTTATGATTTATCTAACTTTAATTTAATTGAACAAAAAACTGCATTAAAAATTTTTCCAAATGCAAATATTAGCTTAAAGCAAAATTTTGAACAAAAAGATTTAATAGAGCGAGATTTAAATAATCGAGATTTAAAAGAACAAAATTTGCAAAAGCAAGATTTACAAGGGCAAGATTCACAAGAACAAGATTTAAAAGAGCAACACCAAAAATTTCAAAATAAAAGGAAAAATATTAGTATTATTGATTTTTTAGCAGATGCTGTTAAAGAGTTTATATTAGTTATCTGTGACCCAATCGAAGTTGATTTAAAGTTAAAAAGTGACATTGAGTTAATATTTAGATCTTTGCAAATTGAAAAATTTGAAAAATTTGAAAAATTTGAAAAAATTGAGAAAATTGAAAATAATTTGAACAATATAATTATAAACAAGAATTTTTTAACTAAGCTAAATAAATTCCACTTTGAAACTGCCAACTTTAAAGATTTTAATTTCATTTCAGACAGAAATATTTACTTGTTAAATTTATTATCAACAAAAATAGAGAGTGAAAATTTTCATATATTTACTTTAGAAAGTGTTAAAAGACAAAAAAAATGTAAAGGAAATCCTGAGATTTTTATAGAAAACATAAAAAAAGATTTTGTTTTAAATAAAGAAGTGGCAATAGCAATTGGCAGTGAAGATAAAGTTAATAAAATAACTAGGCTTCTTTCCCAATCAGATATTTCTTTTAATATGATATTAAATAAAAAAGCAGAAAAACAAGAAACAACACAACTGCAGTTTAAAAATATTGTAAACATTTATAAAAACAATCTTTTAACTGGTTTTGAAGATGAAAATTTTTCTTTATATGGAGAGCTGGATATATATCAAGAGTCTGTTTTTAAAGGTTATTTTGATAAAAATGAAGCTAAAATTTTTGAGGGCGATGATTATATTTATGATTTAAAAAAAGAAGAATTTAAACCTGGCGATTTTGTTGTGCATAAGACACATGGAATAGGAAAATATATAGACATAGTATCAGAGCAAACTAACGGCAATAAAAAAGAGTTTTTTTTAATTGAATATGCAAATAATGATAAATTATATGTTCCAGTATGGCAGTCAGATAGGATTCATAAATATATTGGAGATAAGAATCCAACAATATCTGAATTAAATTCAAGTCAATGGTCTAATTTAAAGAAAAAAGTTAGAAATTCAGTAAAAAAACTTGCATTTGATTTAGCCTCATTATATGCAGAAAGAAATGTAATTGAAGGCTATGCTTTTACAGAGAATAATATCTGGCAAGAAGAGATGGAAGAGCTTTTCCCTTTTGAAGAAACTGAAGATCAAATTAAAGCAATCAATTATGTTAAACAACTTATGGAAAAACCAAAACCTATGGATTTACTCTTATGCGGGGATGTAGGGTTTGGAAAAACAGAAGTTGCTGTTAGAGCAGCATTTAAGGCAATTATGAACTCAAAACAAGTTTTAATGTTGGTGCCAACTACCATATTAGCAGACCAACATTTTAAAACTTTTTATGAAAGATTTAAGAATTTTCCTGTTACAGTAGAAGTCCTAAGCAGATTTAAAAGTGAAAAAGAGCAAAAAATAATAATAGAAAATTTTAAAGATGGAAAAATTGATATGCTTATTGGAACGCATAGGATACTTTCTGAAGATGTTAAGCCTAAGGATTTAGGTCTAGTAATTATAGATGAAGAACAAAGGTTTGGAGTTAATGCTAAGGAGAAAATAAAACTCCTAAAGAAAAATGTAGACGTAATTACTTTAAGTGCGACACCAATCCCAAGAACTTTATATATGTCTTTAACTGGAGTGAGAGATATTTTTTTAATTGAAACCCATCCTGCAGGAAGATTTCCAATTGAAACTTTTGTAGGTGAGAAAAATGATTTGCTTATAAAAATGGCAGTAGAAAGGGAAATAAGGAGAGGTGGGCAGGTTTTTTACATTTATAACAGAATAAAAGATATTGACCAAGTAAAAAATAAGCTTCAAATATTGTTACCTACAGTTAAAATAGCATTAACTCATGGTCAAATGGAAGGAAAAAAAATAGAAAATATAATGGAAAGCTTTATAAATAAAAAGTATGATGTTTTACTTACCACTTCTATTATTGAAAGCGGAATGGATATAAGCAATGTAAATACTTTAATTGTAGAAAATGCACATCGTTTTGGTCTTTCACAATTATACCAGCTTAGAGGAAGAGTAGGGCGCTCTTACGAAAAAGCTTATGCATATTTTTTCTACCCAAAAAGAATTGTATTAAATTTGCAAGCTTTTCAGCGTTTAAAAACGTTAGCTGAATATACAGATTTAGGGTCAGGCTATAAAATTGCAATGAAAGATTTAGAAATTAGGGGCGCTGGAGAGCTTTTAGGCGCAAAACAGCATGGACATATAAATAGTGTAGGATTTGACCTTTATTGTCAGATAGTAAATGAAGAAATAGAAAAGCTAAAAGGCAAAGAAATTGAACAAGACTATAGTATACAAATAGAATTACCTGTAAGTGCATATATACCTAGAAGTTACATAAGAAATGAAAAAGAAAGAATAAGTCTTTATAAAGATATTGGTAGCTTTAAAGAGCCAAAAGAGGCAGATAATATTATTTTTGAATTGGAAAAAAGGCATGGGGTTCTTCCTGATGCTGTAAAAAATATAATAGCAATTGGAAAAATTAAATGCCTTGCAAAGAAAGCTGAAATAGAAAAAATTATCTTTTTAAAATCAAGAGGGCTTACTATAAAAAAAGTAAATATTAATAGTTCTCAAGAAAAATTACTGATGCAAAAATATAATAATCTTTATTATAATAGTAAAAATAAAGAGATAATTTTAAAATTAAAAGACGAGGATTTAAACGTTAATGTAGTATTAAAATATCTTGATGATATAATTAAAATTATTAGTCTATCAAAATCAATAAATAAATAAACAAAAAATGAAATTGTAAAAATGAAAAATTACAAAGGGAAGGAAATTAATTGGATAACAATAAGGACTTAAAAAAACTATTTAAGTGGGATGAAGATGAAGCAGTTGAGCAGCAAGAGACGCAGAAAAAGCAGGAAGACAGCGAAGTACAAAAAAGAAAAGTCAGTAAAAAGGTTTTAAAACGCCTTGAAAAAGAAAAAGAAAAACAAAGGAAAAAAGGAATTCTTGAAGAAAATAAAAAATCAAAAATTACAAAAAAAGGAAAGGTAATAATTATTGCAGTTTCTAGTGTTATTATTTTAGGTATAGTTTTTTGGTTATTATTTGGTTATTTTGGAATTGGTTTTGATTTAACAAGGACGCTTGCCAAAGTTGATGATCTAAAAGTTACTGAAAAAGAGCTTATGACATATTTAGATTTTTTAAAAAACCAGAATGAAAGCTCTGTTCCTGAAAAAAGTAATCCACAATATGACGTTTTAAGGCAGAATTTGTTAGATTCAATAATTGTATTAAAGCTTATACAAAAGTATGGCAAAAATAATGGTTTTGTTATAACTGATAAAGATATTGATGATGAGCTTGCAAAATTAAAATCCAATTATAAATCTGAGGATGAATTTATAAAAGAATTAAAAACAAATAAAATTACAATTAATTTTTTAGAGAGTCAAATTAAAAATCAGCTTTTAAGAGATAAAATTTTTGCAAAAGTTACGAAAAATATAAATGTTAGCGATGAAGAAGTAAAAAAATATTATGATGATAATAAAGAAACTTTATTTACTGTTCCAGAACAGATAAAAGTTAGCCATATTTTAATAAAATTTACTGTCCCGGAAGGTCAGCAGCTAACAGATGAAATTAAAAATCAAGCAAAGGCTAAAATTGAAGATATTCAAAATCAATTGAAAAATGGTGCAAGATTTGAAGAGCTAGCAAAAAAATACTCTGAAGATACAGTTAGCGGACCTCAAGGTGGGGATATTGGATTTATAAGCAAGGGGCAAACAATTGCAGAATTTGAAAATGTAGCTTTTGCTTTACAAGTTGGTCAGGTAAGTGACATAGTTCAGACAAGTTATGGATTTCATTTGATAAAGGTAACTGATAAAAAAGAATCTTATATAAAAAGTTTTGAAGAAGTAAAAGAAACTATAAAATCCTATTTAATTAATACAAAACAGATGAAAGCGTGGGAAGATTTTGTTTATAATCTTATAAAGCAAGCAAAAATTGTTTACACCACAGATTTAAAAGGTAAGTTAACTGATTTAGATAAATTACAACAAAAAACTGAAATTACAAACAAGTAATCAAAGTACAAGCAGTACTCAAAGCGAGAGTGCAGTACAAAATGGTAAATAATTCAAATAATTCAGAAGTGCAGCAAGAAAAGTTAAAACTTAATTTAGATAATTTAGACAATTTAAAAAGTTTAAACAGTTTAGATAGATTAGATAATTTAGCTAACAATGACTTAAATAAATTAGTTATCGATGAGTTTAAAACTGGTGAACTTTTTAAAGTTCTTACCTTTATTATGGAAAAACTTAGGTCAGATAATGGCTGTATTTGGGATAAAGAACAAACTCATCAGTCTATAAAAAGAAATTTAATTGAGGAAGCTTATGAAGCGGTTGAATCAATTGAGGAAAATAATTATGAAAATCTAAAAGAGGAAATGGGTGACCTGCTCCTTCAAGTAGTGTTTCATTCACAGATAGCTAAAGAAGAGCAAAAATTCAATATTGATGATGTATTAAAAACAATAATTAAAAAACTCATTAGAAGACATCCACATGTTTTCGGCAATTTAGAAGTAAATAGCAGTAAAGAAATTTTGTCAAATTGGGAAGAAATAAAAAAAGAAGAAAGAAAGCAGAAAAGAGACAATTCTAATAATTCTAATAATAAATCAATTTTTTCAAATATCCCAAAGACATTGCCTTCACTTCATTTAGCACATGAAATTCAAAGTCGTGCAGCAAGGTTTGATTTTGATTGGGAAAATGCACAGGAGGTTTTTGATAAAGTTAATGAGGAAGTTTTAGAATTAAATAAGGTTTTTAAAGAATTTAAAGATAATACTTTTGAAAATAACAGTTTACAAAACAAATTAAAAGATGAAATAGGTGACCTGCTTTTTAGTATAGTTAATTTATGTAGGCATTTAAAAATTGATGCTGAACAATGTTTAAAAGATAATTGTAAAAAATTTATTTCAAGATTTGATTATATGCAGCAATATTCAGAAAAAAATAACATTGATTTTAAGAAATTACCACTTAAAGAAAAAGATAAAATTTGGAAAATAGCTAAAAAAATAGTAGATTATGAATAGATTATAAGTAAAAAGATAAAAATAGTAGGTTATGAGTAATAAGTTTAGGGAAGTTGGCGGATTAAGCAGAAAAACAAAATTTAATATTTTTATAGCGGTATTTTTAGTTTTTATAATAATTGCAGTTTTAGCATCTTTAAATCAAATTATCAATATTGTAAGAGCTAAAGAGAAAATTCTTGAGCTTGAAGAAAAATTAAATTATGAAAGGCAAAAAAACATTAAGCTATTGGCAGAAGAAAAATCCTTATACAGTTTAGATGCAATTGAACTTGAAGCAAGAAAACAATTTAACATGGCTAAATCCGAGGAAACTAATTATTTTATTGATTTAAAAAATAATGAAAATAATGGTGAAGAAAATAATAATGATAAAAATAAAAATGTAAATAATAATGAAAATAAAAATGTGAATAATAATATAGGCGGCAATTCAAATATTTTAGATGATTCTTTAAAAACTAATAATGGTTATTTGCTTTCAACAAAATATAAAGATGGCGATTTATGGGAAAATCTTAAAATTTTTTACGAAAGCGAGATTAAAAATAAATGATGGTTGCAGCTATTGATGTTGGTACAAACTCGACTCGTCTCTTAATTTGCAGTGTAACTCCAATTTTTAATAAAGAACCTTTAATTATCCCTCAAGTAAGAGAAATGTGCATAACAAGACTTGGTAAGAATATTAGTTTTAGTGGTGAAATATCTAAAACCTCAGCAGATAAAACAATTAAAGTTTTAAATAATTATTTAAAAATAATAAATGATTATAATGTTCAGAGGTTTAAAGCTGTTGGAACTAAGGTATTAAGAAGTGCTAAAAACTCACTATGGTTTATTAATAAAGTTTTTAATGAACTTCAAATAAATATTGAAGTTATAAGTGAGATACAAGAGGCAAGTTTAAGTTTTATTGGTGCAGTTAAAAATTTAAATAAAAATTTTTTAGATAAATTAGGGGAGACAAAAAACGTTCTTGTTATTGATATTGGAGGTGGAAGTACCGAATTTGTGATAGGCAATTTAAACGGAGAAGTTTTTTATGTAAATAGTATCCCTATTGGTTCAGTAACTGTTTCTGAACTTTTTTTAAATGAAGAAAAACCAAACACAGATAAACTTTTAGAAATGTCCCAATATATTGAAAGAAATCTAAGAACCGTTATTAATGAAGTAAAAGAATTTAATTTTTCATGTATTTTGGGGCTTGCCGGAACAATTTCTACTCTTGCAGCAGTTGACTTAAAATTAAAGAAGTATGATAGAGAAAGGCTGAATGGTTATATTTTGTTTTATGAAAAAATAATTGAAATTCAAAATCTTTTTTGCTCGACCAATTTAGAAAAGAGAAGGAAAATTGCTGGCTTAGAAAAAGAAAGAGCTGATATTATTATCGGGGGAACTCAGATAGTAATAAAAATATTAGAATTGCTTAATGAGAAAAAAATTTTTGTAAGTGAAAATGATATTCTTGATGGAATTATTTACAGTATAATTTAAATTTGTTAAAATAAATAAACTTTTAATTTTAATTTTTATAAATTTGCTATTTATTTGTATTTGCCATTAAATAAACGCCCGAGTGGCGGAATAGGTAGACGCAACGGACTTAAAATCCGTTGAGGATTTTCCTCGTGTCAGTTCGATTCTGACCTCGGGCACCACTTTTCTTTTTAATATTAAAAATATTAGAAAAAATTTTTAAGAATATAATTTTAAATTAACCAATAGAATATAATTTTAAATTAGCTAATTTAAGTTAATTTAACAAGGATTTATAATGATAATAGTAAATGTTTATGTTTCTGTTAAACCAGAATATATCCAAGATTTTAAACTAGCTACCATTGAAAATGCTAAAAACAGTATTAAAGAGCCAGGAGTTATAAGGTTTGATTTTGTTCAACAAGAAGATGAGCCATCTAATTTTTTATTAATTGAAATTTATAAAAATGAAGATGCAATTTTAGCTCATAAGCAAACTTCACATTATTTAAAATGGAAAGAAACGGTTGAAAATATGATGGCCCAACCTCGTAAAAGTGTAAAATACCATGCTGTTTATCCCGATAATGCAAAATGGTAACTTTTGTAAATTTTTACTAATTTTTTTATTTTAATTAAATTTTTTTAATTAAATTTTTTTCTTAATTCTCTTAATTTAGAATTAAGATCGTCTTTTGGTCTTCTGTCGTAATTTGTATTTCTATTGCCCTTTTGGAAATTTCTGCTTTTCATTTCTTTTGCTTCATTTACAACAATTGTTCTATTTTTAAATGAAGTCTGGTTTAATTTTTCCATTGCATTTTTTGCAGCTTCTTCAGTTTCCATCTCAACGAATCCAAATCCTCTTGGTCTGCCGTCGGCGCCATTAATAACTCTAGCATTAGTAACTGTACCAAAATCAGCAAAGAGTGCTGCTAATTCTTCTTCAGTTGTAGAGTATTCAAGATTACCTACATATAGTTTTTTGTTCACTTTTTCCCTTTCTTTTTGTTTTTAATGATGCTTTTAATTATATTTTTAATTATATTTTTAATGATTGCCTATTGTTAGCTTAAAGCAGTATTGTCATAATTTTAAATTGATTTTGCAAAGAAGCTTAAAAACTCAAAAAAATAAGCTGTTTTTTTGCTTTATTTTTTGTTGGCAGAATATTTCAGAATTATTTAGGCTGGTGGTTTAAATTGGGCTTTCTTTGCAGCAATCTTTAGCTTAAGAGTAAATGGTTTTAGAAATATTTTTCTCGCAAATATTAACTTTTAATTATTTCACCTGTTTTTTTCTTTTTTGCTAAACCCCGTTAAATTATAAAATTATATATTAAAAATATTGTTAAACTAACTTGTTAATATCTTATTAAATATTTAACTTTTAAGCTAGCTAATTAAGTTTGCGCACTGCTCGTAAAAAACAAAATAAAATATAAAAAATAAAATATAAAAATAAAACTATCATAAAACAAATTACACACATTTTATATTAACTTATCAAAAATAACAAATAAAAAAATAAAAAATTTTTAGAGCAAGAATAAAAATTATAATTTCTAAGAGCAATAATTTATAACTATAAATTTAAGTTTTTAATTAAAGTAGGTACATGTTTTTCCCATCCAAGAGCTTGAATATGTACCCCAGCGCAAATTGGCTTAATTTTTGTTATTAAATCGTATAATATTTCAAGACACATTGAAACTTTGTCATTTGTATTTGCCATTTTGTCAATTATCCTTTTAGGGACAAAAATGCCAGGAACATTTTTATTCATATAGTTAGCCATTTTTTCTGATTTTAGTAATATTACCCCAATCATTACAGGTACTTTTATGTTTAATTTATCAATTTTTTCCATAAACTTTTCTACTACAGCATCATCAAAAACTGCTTGAGTCTGAAAAAACTCTGCACCTGCCTCTATCTTTTTTTGCATTTTTATAAGTTGAAGATTTAACGAAGCTTCTGTATCTGCTCCAGGATTTACAACTGCACCTTTAAAAAATGAAGGTTTTCCTTTTAATTCATTTCCCACTAAATCATAACCTTCTTCAAGCTTGCTAATTGTATATAATAATGATACAGAATCCAAGTCATAAACAGGCTTTGCCTGTGGATGATCACCAACTGTTACATGGTCACCAGTTAAGGATAAAATATTTCTAATACCTAAAACATAAGCACTTAAAATGTCTGACTGCAGTGCTAGCCTATTTCTGTCTCTACATGTTACTTGAAAAACAGGGTCATGGCCTAAGTCTTTTAAGATATGACAAGTTGTAAGAGAACCAAGTCTCATAACAGAGCTTTGCAAATCAGTTACATTGATTCCATTTACTAGTCCGGCTAGCATTTCAGCAGTTTCATAAATCTCTTTAGTATCAGTTCCTTTTGGTGGACCAATTTCACAAGTTACTGCAAAGTCTCCTTTTAATAAAGCCTCCTTTAAAGAAGGTTTTTTATTTATAGCTTGCTCAGACATTTACCCTCCTAATGTAATTGATTGTTATTAACTATTTTTTCGTTGTTATTATTTTATTATTATTTATTATTATTATTATAATTGTTGTTGTTTATTGTTGCTTATAATCTATTTGTTTTTTATTTGTTTTTGTTATTTTATACCTATTTTATACCTAGTTTTTTAAAATGTTTTTTTATTATTTTTATATTTTTATAGCATTTTTATAATATTTTTATAAATTTTTGAAGTTTATTCTATAAAACCAAGTTTTTTTAGCTGTTTGTTTTCACCAATTAAAACAACTATATCATCAGGTTGAAATCTATAATTTACATCTGGAGGAATTTTTATTTCATTTTTACTATTTTTAACAGCTATTACTGTAATTCCATATTTATGTCTTAAATTTAGCTCAACTAAATTTTGACCAACTAGTATTTTTGGGCAAACAATTTCTACAATACTTACATCAGGACCTATTTCTAAAAAGTCTAAAATATTTGCACTAACTAAATTTTTAGCAACTCTTTCTCCCATTTCTTTTTCAGGATATACGATTATATCTGCACCAACTTTTGAAAGAATTCTTCCTTGTGTCTGAGTACCAGCTTTTGCAATTATTTTTTTTGCTCCTTTTTCCTTTAAAATTAATGTGGAAAGAATAGAGTTTTGTATGTATTTTTCCCCAATAGCTACAATAACTGCATCAAAGTCTCTTACATTTAAAGATTCGATTATTTCTGCATCTGTTGCATTGCATTTCATAGCATCAGTAATTTCTGCTGCTACACGTTGGATTCTTTCTTCAGAATTATCTAGTCCTATAACGCTATGACCACTTTTTGTTAAAGTTCTTGCAACACTTGCACCAAATCTCCCTAAACCTATAACTAAAAATTGTTTTTTCATTTTTAATTAATTACTCAATTAATTTATTGTTTAATATATTTTATACTATTATTTAATTATTCTATTGTTTTATTCTATTATTTAATATTATTACTCTATTTTTTTAGTTTTTATCCTATTGTTGCGCTTTCCTCAGGGCGAACTATCCTATCTTCACTTGTTCGTAATGCTAAAGTTAATGCTAATGTGCTGATGCCAATTCTACCAATATACATACAAAGTATCAAGATAATCTTGCTTGGTGTTGTTAAACTAAAGGTAATGCCTGTAGTTAAGCCAACTGTGCCAAATGCAGATGTTACTTCAAATAAAGCCTCAATAAGTGAGCATTTTTCAAATACAAGCAACCCAATTGTTGCAATTAAAATTAACATTATAGCAGTAAAAGTTATGGTTAAAGCTCTAGAAAATAAATTATTAGGAAGCTTTTTTTTAAACAAAACTACCTGAGTTCTTCCCCTTAATGAGCTTAAAGCACCAGCAGTAACAATTGCAAATGTTGTTGTCTTTATACCTCCACCAGTCCCGCCTGGAGATGCTCCAATAAACATTAGAAAAGTTAAAAAAAACAATGTATGTTGCGTAAGGCTGCCTGTTTTTAAAGTATTAAAACCAGCAGTTCTTGCAGTAACTGCCTGAAAAAAGCTTGAAATAATTTTAGTATCTAAAGGTTTTCCGCATAATGTTTGGGGATTGTTAAATTCAAAAATAAAAAAAAGGAGAGCGCCTCCAAATATTAATATACCAGTCATGAGAAAAACAATTTTAGCATGTAATGAAAATTTTCTAATTCTTTTAAAATTGATAATTTCTGCAATAACCGGAAAGCCAATCCCACCAATAATTATTAAAAGCATTATAACTATGTTAACAACAAAATCAGAAGTAAAACCTTCAAGGTTGTTTGGATATAAAGAAAAACCTGCATTATTAAAAGCACTAACACTGTGAAATAAGCCAAATGTAAAAGCCGATTTTAAAGGATATAAATATTTAAAATGTAAAACTAAAAATAAAATAATAAATCCAAAAAACTCAATTATTCCAGTAACCGCTGCTATTGTTGCGAAAAAACGTGTTACTACAAAAGGCTGTTTTGGACCAAAACTTGATTCTATATAGAATTTATCTTTCATTAAAATTCTTCTTCCAAGTATTAAACCAAAAAGCGAGCCAACTGTCATGATTCCAAGCCCACCTAGCTGAATAAGTATTAAAATGAGACTTTTTCCTAAGTCGGTAAAGTAACTAGCAGTATCCTTAACAATAAGACCAGTGACGCATATTGCAGATGTTGAAGTAAATAAAGCATCTATGAAGCTTATTCTGCCAGCTGTTGTCATTTGCGGAATCATTAATAATAGTGTTCCTGTTAAAATTGAAACTGCAAATGCTGCAAGGACTTGAACCCCAATTTGTTTTTGTGTTTTTGAAGAGATTATTGGAATTTCTTTCATTTTTTAATCTTTTACTTTTTATAAATTAAAACATTATAATAATTTTGCCATTTAATATACAATATAAGTGAAAAAATATAAAATAAAATCAAAAAAGATTAAATAGAATAAAATAATTAAAATAAAATTAGCAATATATTTAAGAATTAGAATAATATATAAAAAAAATTAAATTTATGAAAAGTAAAGATAAAAGTGGCTTTGAAATTATTGAGCATATATCAGATGTTGGGATAAAAGCATGGTCAGAGAGTCTTAATGGTCTTTTTGAGACTTCTGCTCTTGGCATGTTTTCAATAATCTGTAATATTTCACTTATAAAACCTGTATTAAAAAAGAAAATACATTTTAAACAAGATAATGGTTTTAATAGTTATAATTACAATTTAGATGACATACTTATATTGTGGCTGGAAAGATTATTATACTTACATGAAGTTAATAAATTGTTGTTTTCATCTTTTGAAGTTTTAAAGTTTGATTTTAAAAAAGATGGTTATAATTTTTTAGCAATGGCTTTTGGGGAGAAAATTAATTTGAATTTTCATGAAATCTTTGTATCTATAAAAGCTCCTACATATCATATGCTTGAAGTAAAGAAAGATGAAAAAGAAAATTTATGGTATGCAACAGTAATTTTTGATGTTTAATATTAGTTATAATTTGAGTTTAGAAGATAAATATAATTAATAAATTAGTGTATTTAAAAATAGATAAGAAAATAAGTGAAATTAGATAAAAAATTAAATGAATAAAAATATAAACTTTTTTGGAGGTTTAGATATGTCTAGTTACAATATAAAAAAAATTGAGAAATATAAATGGGAGATAGAGAAAAACGACAGCTTAGGTATGTTAGTGCCTGGTATAATATATGCAAATGAAGAAATACTTGAACATGCTAAAAATGAAAACACAATTCAACAGGTAATCAATGTTGCAGGTTTACCTGGAATTGTGAAGGCTTCTTTTGCAATGCCTGATATTCATTTTGGATATGGCTTTCCAATTGGTGGTGTTGCTGCTATGGATATTGAAGAGGGAGTTATATCACCAGGTGGAGTTGGCTTTGATATTTCTTGTGGAGTAAGATTATTAAAAACTAACTTAGAATTTTCTGATATAAAAAATAAAGTTGAGGAAATTATTTATAAATTATTTTCAGCAATACCAAAAGGTGTAGGAAGCAAAGGTAAAATAAAGACTTCAAAAAATGAGATGGAAAAAATATTTACCCAAGGTGTTAATTGGGCAATTCAAAAAGGTTTTGGTGATGAACAAGATAAGTATTTCATAGAAGAAGAGGGCTGTATGGATGGTGCAAATCCTGATTATGTAAGCAAACAGGCATATGATAGGGGAAATGATCAAGTAGGTAGCCTTGGTTCAGGAAATCATTTTTTAGAGCTTCAAAGAGTTTCAGAAATTTATGATTACAATGCAGCTAAAGTGATGGGTTTGTTTGAAAATCAAATTACTATAATGATACATTCTGGTTCAAGAGGACTTGGCCATCAAGTTTGCAGTGACTATTTAAAAGTAATGCAAAAGTCAGATTATTCAAATAAACTTAAACTGCCTGATAGGCAGCTTGCTTGTGCGCCTATAAAATCAAACGAAGGAAAAAAATATTTTGCTGCAATGGTTTGTGCAGTTAATTACGCAATGGTAAACAGGCATTGTCTTGCTCACTGGGTTAGAGTTGTATTTGAGCAAATTTTCTCTAAGTCATGGCAGAAAATCGGCATGTATTTACTCTATGATGTTTCACATAACATTGCAAAAATTGAAGAATATAAAATAAATGGTAAAAAAATTATTGTTTGTGTACATAGAAAAGGTGCAACAAGAGCTTTTGGACCTGAAAATATTTATATTCCAGATGAATATAAGAAAATTGGTCAGCCTGTAATTATACCAGGGGATATGGGAAGGTATTCATATATTATGGTTGGAACTAAAAAGGCAGAAGAAGATTGTTTTGGTTCAACTTGTCATGGTGCAGGCAGATTAATGAGCAGAGCAAAGGCTAAAAAAGAAATAAATGGTTTGAAGTTAAAAAAAGATTTATTTGATAAAAGAGGAATAATTGTGTTAGCAGACAGTCCTGCCAGTATTTCTGAAGAAGCACCAGATGCTTATAAAGATGTCAGTGTTGTTGTTGAAGTAGCACACAATGCAGGTATTTCAAAAAAGGTGGCAAAACTAGAACCCTTGGGTGTAATTAAAGGCTAAAACCCCTTTTGAAAACTAACAAAATTACCTATTTTGCCTGCTTATTTTTTTCAAAATATTATTGGTACATCTCTAATATCTCTAATTTTATTATAGAAGCTAAGCTTACCTTTAATTACTAATACACAAAGATAAAATGCCAAAGGGTATAATTGAAAGCATTTAAAATTTTGTGATAGTAACATTGTAAAAACTTAAGTGCAAGTGTGAGTTAATTTATTTTTAACATAAAAATTCTAAAGATATAAACTATATAGTTTATTGACTTATATTTTAAAAAAATTAAGTATAATTATTAATATTTAATAAAACTTATAACAATAATTCATTTTTTTTAAATATTAATAAAAAAACTTTATATTTTTTAAAATTTAAGGTATTATTATTAAAGTTTTTAAAATATTTAATATTTTAAGGAATATTTTATAATATGTTATTAAAATTTTTAGTAAATCTTAAAAAAATAAAAATATTATAAAAATTTTCGGTTTTTAAAGATTTAAGGGGAGTGGATATGAGAGGAATTAACTTATTAACTGAGTTTTCATTAAAGGCTGGAGAAAAAATTGATCCAACAAAAATAAAAATTGATGACACTACATTAAGGGATGGTGAACAGACAGCTGGAGTGGTGTTTGCCAATGATGAGAAAATACATATAGCAAAAATGCTTGATAGGATTGGAGTACATCAAATTGAAGCAGGTATTCCAACTATGGGTGGTGATGAAAAAGAAGCAATAAAAGCTATAACATCATTAAATTTAAACTGCAGTATTTTAGGATGGAATAGAGCTGTGGTATCTGATATTGATGACTCAATTGAATGTGGAGTTGATGCTGTTGCAATATCAATTTCTGCATCAGATATACATATTGAACAAAAATTAAGAAAGAGCAGAGAATGGGTTTTAGAAAGTATAAGGACAGCTGTTGATTATGCAAAAAAGTATAATTTATATGTTTCTGTAAATGCAGAGGATGCTTCAAGGGCAGATATGGAATTTTTACTTCAGTTTGCACGAACTGCTAAAGATGTAGGGGCTGATAGATTAAGATACTGTGATACTCTTGGAATTTTAGATCCATTTGAAACTTTTTTAAGAGTAAGAACAATAATTGAGATTGTTGGGATTGATATAGAAATGCATACCCATAATGATTTTGGAATGGCAATAGCAAATGCTATAGCAGGCATAAAAGCAGGTGCAACTTATGTTAACACTACAATAAATGGTCTTGGAGAAAGAGCAGGAAATGCATCATTTGAAGAATTTGTAATGGCATTGAAATATTTAGAAGGAATAGATCTAGGAATTGACACAACGTTATTTAGGGAAATTTCAGAGTATGTAGCAGTTGCTTCTGGCAGATATATTCCTACATGGAAGCCAATAGTTGGAGGCAACTTATTTGTGTATGAAAGTGAAATAAGAGCATCTTCAGTTTATAAAAACCCATTAACTTTTGAGCTTTTTGGGCCAGAAGATGTTGGACTTGAACGGAAAATAATTATTGGTAAAAGCTCAGGTCCTAAGACTTTAATGATTAAATTAAAACAGCTAGGTTATGAAATTTCTGAAGAGCAAGCAGAGGAATTAATAGACGTGATAAGAGAAAAAGCTTTATCATTGAAGCGTGCACTTTTTGATAGTGAAATCATTGATACTTATAATATGTTTTTTAAAAAAGATAAAAGTAAAAATAATAACAAATAGTAACACCAAAGCTAATGATTAAATAAAAAATTAGGAGGCTTTATGGCTATAAAAACAGATGAAAAAAGAAATATTAACATAATAGACACTACTTTAAGAAATGGGGAGCAGGCTGCAGGTGTTGTTTTTTCAAAGCATGAAAAGATTCGCATTGCAAAAATGCTTGATGAAATTGGTGTGCCAGAAATAGAAATTGGAACACCTTCGTTAAGTTATCTTGAAAGAGAAATTATAAAAGAAATTGTAAAATCCAACCTTAAATGTAAGTTATTTACTTATTGTGAAGCATTCCCAGAAAATATAGGATATGCAGTTGAATGTGGCATAAAAAATGTGGTCATAAATATTTCAATTTCAGATATACATATTAAAGAAAAGTACAATAAGACCAGAACCTGGGTAATGGGTCAGTTAAGAGATACAATAAGTGAAGCAAAAAGCAAAGGGTTAAATTTTATAGTTAGTGCTGAAGATGCAACTAGAACTGATCTTGAGTTCATATTAAAAGTATTGCACCTTGCACAAAAGAAAGAAGCTTTTAGGTTTAGAATTTGCGATACAGTATCTAAACTTGATCCCTTTAGAACTTTTTTACTAATAAACACTATTTTAAGCACAACAGAATTTCCAATTGAGGTTTATAATCATAATGATTTTGGAATGGCTACAGCTAACGCAATGGCTGCAATAAGAGCAGGTGCTGTAAGCCTTGTAACAAGTGTTAATGCTATAGGCGAAGGCACTGGAAATGCTGCACTTGAAGAAATAGTAATGGCTCTAAAATACTTAGAAAATATAGATTTGGGTATAGATACCTCAAAATTTAGGGAGCTTTCAGAGTATGTGTCAAAAGCTTCTGCAAGAGCAATTCCTGTTTGGAAGGCAATTGTTGGGACAAATGTATTTGCTCATGAATCTGGCATTCATGCAGATGGAGTACTGAAAAATCCAAAAAATTATGAAGTTTTTGACCCTGGTGAAGTTGGTCTTACAAGACAGATTGTTGTTGGTAAACATTCTGGTTCTCATACAATTTTACATAAATTTAAAGAGTTTGGAATTGATTTAACAATTGGTGAAGCAAATGATTTACTTGCAATGGCACGGGCAATGGCAGTTGATTTAAAACGGCCTTTATTTGAAAAGGAATTAATGTATATTTATAAGGAATACAATGAAAAGAAAAAGATAGATGATTTAGAATAAAATTACAAACTAAATGCTATAAAATATTTTTTAGGAAGGAGCTGTTTTGTCCAAAGATTCAAAAACAATTGCAGAAAAAATATTAAGTGAGCATGCTGGTAGAGACCTTAAAGCAGGTGACATAGCTGTTGTTGATGTTGATTTGGTTATGGCTCAGGATGGTACTGGGCCATTAACAATTACTCAAATAAAGAAGATGGGTTTTAATAAAATAGCCAAACCTCAAAGTTCAATCTTTTTTATTGACCATGCAGCACCAAGCCCTAGAAAAGAACTTTCTGATTCTCATAAGCTTATTAGAGAATTTGCAAGAGAAACGGGCGCAATATTAAGCGATATTAATAACGGTGTATGTCATCAAATTTTAGCTGAAAAATATGTCTGTCCTGGTAATGTATTAATTGGTGCAGATTCACATACATGTACAGCAGGTGCGTTGTGTGCCTTTGCAACAGGAATGGGCTCAACTGATATTGCAGTTGGATTTGCTCTAGCAAAAACATGGATGATGGTTCCTCACAGCATTAAAGTAAATCTTTTTGGCAGAATTCAAAAAGGAGTTTTTGCAAAAGATATAATTATTTATCTTATAGGAAAAATTACCGCAGAGGGTGCAACATATAAGGCTTTAGAATTCTGTGGTGAAACACTAGATTTTTTAGAAATGGAGGATAGATTTACAATTTCTAATATGGCAGTTGAGGCAGGTGCAAAAACAGGATTATTTCCATCTGATGAAAAAACTAAACAATACCTTGAAAGTCAAGGCAGGGTCAACTGTTTTAAAGAAATATTTCCTGACCAAGGGGCTTTTTATGAGCAGTCAATAGAAATAGACTGTAGCAAAGTTGAACCAATGGTCTCTCAGCCACATACCGTTGATAATGTTATTACTGTTTCTAAAATTGATAAAGTTAAAATTGACCAAGTATTAATTGGTACTTGTACAAATGGTAGGATTAGTGATTTAAGAATAGCTGCAGGTATTTTAAAGAATAAAAAAATTTCAAAAAATGTCAGACTTTTAATTGTTCCTGCATCTAAAGATGTTTATATTCAAGCAGTTAAAGAGGGTATTATCGAGGATTTAATAAATAGCGGTGCGGCTGTTTTAAACCCTGGCTGCGGACCATGTGTAGGTGTTCATCAAGGAGCACTTGCTGATGGTGAAGTGTGCCTTTCAACACAAAACAGAAATTTTAAGGGCAGAATGGGCAATCCAAATGCTTTTATTTATCTTTCATCACCAGCAACAGCAGCAGCAAGTGCTTTAACTGGTTATATTACTGATCCTAGGGAGGTATTAAAATAAATGGATAAGATAAATAATAAAATAAATAATATTGTTAATATTAATAGGAATGAAAATAGGGATAACAATAGCAACAATATTAGCAATAAAATTAGCAATAAAATTAGTAATAATGACAGTATTAATGACAGTTTTAATAATAGTAGCAATGGAATATTAAAAGGGAGAGCTTTTAAATTTGGAGATGATATATCAACTGATTTAATTGCTCCTGGTAGGTATTTTCACCTTCGGTCAAACTTAACTGAACTTGCAAAGCATGTTTTAGAAGATGCAGACCCTCAATTTATAAATAAAGTAAGGCCGGGTGATTTTATTGTTGCAGGCAGAAATTTTGGGCTTGGTTCTTCAAGGGAACATGCGCCAACTATAATAAAAATTGCAGGTGTTGGTGCTGTTCTTGCTAAATCATTTGCAAGAATTTTTTTTAGAAACAGCATAAATATTGGTCTTGTGTGTCTTGTGTGTGATACTGATGAAATTGATGATGGTGATGAACTTGAAATAGATTTAAGGCAAGGAACAATTAATAATTTGACAAAAGATAAAAAGATTAAATTTAATCCATTGCCAGAGGTTATGATTAAGATTTTAAATGATGGCGGTTTAGTAAATCATATTACTAAAAATCAAGGATTTAATTTGTAACAACATTGTAATAACAAATAATGTTGTAGTTTAATTGTTAATAGTACAGTAAATAATTTGTAAATAATTAAAATAAAATTTAATTTAAAACTCATAACAATAAAGCAATCATTTTTATAGGAATGTTTTTTTATTGTTTATTTTTTAAATTCTTAGTTTATTACATGAAAGGGCTTTAAAATGCAGAAAAAACATATAGTAACTTTAATCCCAGGAGATGGAACAGGTCCTGAGATAACAGAAGCAACTAAAAGAGTTGTAGAAGCCACTGGAGTAAATATTGAGTGGGAAATAGTAAATGCTGGTGCTGATGTTTATGAAAAGGAAGGGACTGTTTTACCTGATGATGTACTTGCTTCATTAAAAAAAAATAAAGTAGGGCTTAAAGGTCCAATTACAACTCCAGTTGGTACAGGTTTTAGGAGTGTAAATGTTGCAATGAGAAAAATTTTTGACCTTTATGCTTGTATAAGACCTTGTAAAAGCTATAAGGGAGTAAAAAGTACATTTGAAGATATAGATTTGGTTATTATTAGAGAAAATACAGAAGATTTATATGCAGGTATTGAATTTGAGCAAGGTAGTGCAGATGCCAAAAAACTAATTGATTATATTGAAAAACTAAGTAACTTAAAAATAAGAAAAGATAGCGGAATTTCAATAAAGCCAATATCAGTTTTTTGTTCTGAGAGGATAATAAAATTTGCTTTTGAATTTGCAAAGAAAAACGGCAGAAAAAAAGTAACTGGTGTTCATAAGGCAAATATAATGAAGTTTACTGATGGTTTATTTTTAGAAATTTTTAAAAAAATAGCAAGTCAGTATCCAGATATTGAATCAGAGGATAGAATTGTTGACAATATGTGTATGCAATTAGTCCAAAAGCCTCAACTTTATGACGTACTTGTGCTTCCTAACTTATATGGTGATATTTTATCTGATCTTGCTGCAGGTTTAGTTGGTGGCCTTGGAGTTGCACCTGGAGCAAATATTGGAGATGATATTGCTTTGTTTGAGCCCACGCATGGAAGTGCACCTAAATACAAAGGGCTAAATAAAGTAAATCCAACAGCACAGATGCTTTCAGCAGTTATGATGCTGCGCTATTTAGGCGAAAATAAGTGTGCTGATATTTTAGAAAATGCAATAGCTCAAGTTATTGCAGAAGGTAAATTTGTTACATATGATTTAAAGCCTGATCCTAGTGATAAAAGCGCAGTTGGGACAAGTCAAATGGCTGACGCCATAATTGAAAAAATAAAAATATTAAAAAATGAAAATAATATTATAGTAAGGTAATATTATAGTAAGGTAATATTTTTAGATTTTTAGGAAGCACCTAAAGCCCTGTGATAGTAATAATATTAGTAATATAACACTTTAATATTACTTTAAGGGCAGGTATGGGTTTATATATTTTTAGATGCTAACTATTTTTAAAGTTTTATTTTAATATATTTTACTTTAATATTTACTTTAATATACTGTTATAAAATGCTTCTAATATAAGATAGCTAGATGCTGCGCCAACATCAATATGACCCTTGCTTCTTTCTAAGAGCCTTGAAGACCTTCCAACTTTACTGATAATATCTTTTGTTGAGAGCATTCCTGTTTTAGCAGAATCTAATGCTTTCTTAAATGTTGTTACTAAGTCATTATTTGCAACTTCGAGCTTATATGTATTAACAAAAGGTTCTAGCGTGTCAACCATGGTTTTATCACCAACTTTAGCACCACCTAATGATTTAATAGATTCAAGCATGTTTGAAAATAAGGTTAAGATATCATCTTTATTGATGCTAGTTTTATTTTTTAAAGCCATGCCTGCCTTTACCATGCCTCCGCCATATAAGGGACCCATTGCGCCGCCAATTTCATTTAATAATACTTTTCCAGCCATTATTAACATTTCACCAATATCATTTATTTGATTATTTTCTTTTTCAAGTAAAAGTGCTTTTATTTTTTTAAAACCTTTATTCATGTTTACACCATGGTCGCCATCTCCAATTTCTGCATCGAGTTCGGTTAAATAATCAACATTTTTTTCAATTGTATCTGCAATGTTAATTAAAATATCTTTAAATTTTAACGCATCAATTTCCATTTAAACTCCTTTTGTTTTGTTGTACTATTTTTTATTTAAATCGAACTGTTTAAACATTGGACTGTCGGCTTTTGCAAGTAGAAGTCTTGCAATATCATCATCAACTTTAGTAAGAGTAATTGAAAAACCAGCCATCTCTAAAGAAGTAAAAAATTCACCAACATAAGTAATTAATTTTTTTATTTTATATTTTTCTAGTATTTGTGAGACTTTTCTGTTAATAATAAATAGTTCTTGAAAAGGTGTAGCACCAAGCCCATTTATTAAAACGCTTACTGTATCACCATTTTTAAAAGGTAAGTCCTCTAATATTGCATCCATAAGCATCTCAGTGGTTTGATCAGCGCTTTTCATTTTTTCTTTTTTAATTCCTGGCTCTCCATGATGCCCTATACCAATTTCCATTTCGTCTTCTCCAAGCTTAAAACTAGGTTTTCCAGTGGCAGGAATTATACAAGGGTAAGTTCCAACACCAAAAGACCTAGTATTATTTATGGCTCTTTGTGCAACTTCTTTAACTTCTTTTAAGCTCATTCCTTCTTCAGCTGCGGCTCCGCCAACTTTCCACATAATTACTTCTCCTGCAATTGCTCTTCTGTTTTGCATATTTTCTTTTGGTGCAGATGCAATATCATCTTTTGCAATTACTTCATCTACTTCAATTCCATCAGCTTGTGCCAATGTTTGAGCCATTCTAAAATTCATTATATCACCTGAAAAATTTCCATATAAACATATAACACCGCGACCCATATTAATTTTCTTTATCCCTTTATAAATCCAATCTGCAGGAGGTGCTGCAAAAATCTCACCTATTGCTGCAGCATCACACAGACCTTCTCCAACATAGCCGAGGAAAGCAGGCTTATGTCCTGAACCGCCACCTGTTATTATGCCAACTTTTGCAAAATCTGGCGGGTTTTTTCTAACAAGTACTCTAGCATCAGGTAAAACTTCTACTACATCCGGGTATGCAGCAACGTAGCCTTCTAGCGCTTCATCCACAACTTTATCAGGGTCATTAATAAATTTTTTCATAGTTAACTCCTTTGTTACCTTATTTGGCAGTTTATTTTATTAATAAAATATTTATAAATATTTTGATTATTGCTATTTTATTGCTGTTTATTATAAGAAACCTTTTGATTTATAAAAAATATTTTTTATTATATAAAGTATGCCGCCTATTATAGCATTAATTAAAATTATAGATAAAATAACTATAGCAAAAATTACAGCATTAGATTCGTTAGCCCCAAATCTCTTTAAAACTATTACAGCCATATTTTCTCTTACCCCAATTCCGCCAATAGTTATTGGTATGTTAGCAGATAAAGTGATTATTGGATTTATAAAAAGAAAAGTTAAAAAATTTAAATTTAATTTAGAATATAAACCTGCAAAAAAATAACAAGCAATAAATAAAAATTGTGAAATTAAGCAATAAATTAAACTAAAAATAATATACTTAGTTTTATTTTTAAATTCCATAAAACTATTTCTAAATTGTTCAAATTTAACCTGAAAGGTACTGATTTTCTTATATTTTGTAAAAATTTTATCCAACTTAAACTTTTTTGGCTTTAGAATAATTAAGAGTAAAATAATCATTAATAGGGGAATTACTATTAAACCTAAAATGATTTTTAAGTTTAAGTATTTGTATAAGATAAAAAATGATGCAAGCACATAAATTGAAGCAGAAGCTACACTTACAAGTCTTTCCATTATTATTACTGATAAATTTTTATTTAAGCTTATATGTTTATTATTATGTAAATCATAAGCCCTATATATGTCACCACCAATATTAGTTGGAAAAATATTACTGTAAAAAAAACCTATATAATATGAATAAAATAAAAAACCTTTATTTATATTTATTTTTTGTGATCTTAATAAAATTTCCCATCTAAGCATTTGAATGTAAATACCAAGGCTAAATAAAATTACTGCAATAATAAAATAATATATGTTAAAAGAGTGAATTGTTAAAAAAAATGTCTTTAGATTTTTATAGTTTCTTAATATTAGAAAAGAAAAAAGTGAAAAGCTTATAATTATCCTTAATATTAAAAAAATTTTTTCTTTCAATTTTTATACTTTTTGTAAAAATAAAATAGAAAAAAATTAAAATAGAAAAATTATAGATATTATAGAAAAAAATTTTACATAAAAAAATATTATAGTTTATAATAACAAGAAATTATATTTTTTAACAATTTTATTGATTAAAAAATTATTTTTTTCATTTATGCAATAAGTTGCTTTAAATTTTATAAAAGAAATTTTACAAATTAAAATAGGAGGAAAAAAATGGCTTACTCAATTGAACAATCATACAATATTGCTAAAGAAAGATATGCTTCCTTAGGTGTAGACACAGATAAAGCTTTAAAGATTTTAAAAGATGTCCCAATTTCTATTAATTGCTGGCAAGGAGATGATGTATCTGGTTTTGAAAAGGAAGATTCTTCATTAGGTGGTGGCGGGATTTTAGTGACAGGTAATTTTCCAGGTAAACCAAGAAACATTGATGAATTTAGAAAAGATGCTGAAAAAGCTTTTTCAATGATACCAGGCAAGAAAAAACTTGCACTAGAGGCAATGCATGGTGATTATAAAGGCAAACTTGAAGGTAGAGATAAAATTGAAATAAAACATTTTATAAGCTGGGTTGAATGGGCAAAAGCAGTAAATGTTGGAATTGATTATAATCCTACTTTTTTTTCTCATGATTATACTGAAGATGGCAGGACGCTTTCGGCTATTAATGAAAAAATAAGAAAGTATTGGATAGAGCATGCAGTTCGTTCAAGAGAAATATGTAATTACATTGGCAAAGAGCTTGGACAAGTTTGTTTTAATAATATATGGATTCCTGATGGTTCTAAAGATTTAACTGTAAACAGGTTAAAGCATAGAATGCTGTTATTAAAATCATTAGATGAGATATTTACAAAAAAATATCCAGAGCAAAATATGCAGGATTCACTTGAACCTAAATTATTTGGTATAGGAGTAGAATCTTACACGGTAGGTTCTCTTGAGTTTTATTTATGCTATGCTGCTAAAAACAATGTTCAAATTACCCTTGACACTGGGCATCTTCATCCAACAGAGGTTGTTTCTGATAAAATATCTGCTGTTATTCCTTATGTTAAAGGTGTTCAGCTTCATGTTACAAGAGGAATTAGATGGGATAGTGACCATGTTCCAATAATAACTGAAGAACTTTTGGCAATCATGCAGGAAATTGTTAGGGCAGATGCATTAAATAAAGTTTTTATTGGCACTGATTACTTTGATGCAAGCATGAATAGAGTTGGAGCATGGGCTTTAGGTGCAAGGTCAATTTTAAAGGCATTGCTTTTTGCTTTGCTTGAGCCTACTGATAAAATCAGGCAGTATGAGGAGGAAGGAAATAATTTTGCAAAGTTAGCCTTACTTGAAAATTTAAAGACAATGCCTTGGGGTGATGTGTGGGATTATTTCTGCGTAATTAATAATGTTGCTTGTGATAATGATTTAATTAGCCAGGTTTTAAAATATGAAAATGAAGTATTAAGAAAAAGAGTATAATAGCTAAAATAAAAAATAAATAAATAAAAAAATAAAAATAAAATAAATAAAATAAAAATAGAAAAAGAATTGTTTATAAATAGTCCACATTTATCTTTTAAATCATTAAAAATCAGTCCTCTTTTAATTTTAATTAACCTTTAATTATAAATTATTGACAAAACTTAAAGTATGTATTATATTAGCCTCATAAAGTTAGATTAGACTAACTTTTATAGGTTTGTATAAAAAAATTTATATATTTTTTATGGATTTATAAATAAGTTTTAATAAAATGGATCCAGAGACTTTAAAAACTGATAAAAAAATAATTTTACTTGCTCACGCCTCGCAAGGGAAAAAATATAGGGTTGTAAATATAGCTGGCGGTCACTGCCTTATATCAAGATTAAATGCTATGGGTATAGTAATAGGTGATGTAATAAAAGTTATTTATCAAACCTGGGGTGGACCTATGACTATTGCTGTAAAGGGAGTAAGAATAGCATTAGGAAGAGGTATAGCTCATAAAATTGAGGTAACAGAAGTAAAGGAAGGCGATCAGTAAGTAGAATAGTTAAAAAATTTTTAAAAATTTATATATAAAAAATTAAATTCAAGTAAAAAATGAAATTCAAGACAAGTAGTAATTCTAAAGATAAAACTAAAAGAAGTTTTAAAAAGAAAATTGTAAGAAAAGGAATAAATGAAATTATTTCCTGTCTTGGGTGCCAAGGCAGCTGTATGCAATGTCCAGCTTTTACTAATAATCCTAATAATCCTAATAATCGTAATAATCCTGTAAATCCTGATAATCCTAATAACTCTAATAATCTTGATAATGCTAATAATGCTATTAATGCTAATAACATAAAAAAAATATCAAATCCTGTAAGAGAACTAGATATTGCATTAGTTGGGAGCCCTAACTCAGGAAAAACCACAATATTTAATAACATAACTGGAGCAAAACAGCATGTTGGAAATTACCCAGGAGTTACAGTTGAAATAAAAACTGGTACAAGAAAGTATAATGGTTATAAATTAAATTTTATTGACCTTCCTGGTACATACAGTTTAACAGCATTTTCTGAGGAAGAGAGAATCACTAGAAATTTTATTTTAAAAGAAAAGCCTGATATTGTTTTAAATATAATTGATGCTTCTAACTTAGAGAGAAATTTATACTTAACTACACAATTAATTGAGTTAAACTGCCAAATGATATTGGTTTTTAATATGGCTGATTTAATGGAAAAAAGTGGCTTGCATCTAGACTTAGAATTATTGTCAAATTTATTAGGTGCTTCGATTGTCTTAACTGTTGGTTCAAAGAATTTAGGGACTCAAAATATAATTGATGAAATTATTAAAATTAATGCAAATTCTTATATTAAAAAAAATATAAAAATAAATTACGGCGATGAAATTGAAAATGAACTAATAAAAATAACTAAATTGTTAAGCAGTATAATTAATAGTCAAAATAAAGCAGTTTCTTTTAATAATTATATTATTAATTATAACTTAGAGTGGGTCTCTTTAAAACTTCTGGAACAAGATAACTTAATCTTAAAAGAATTATCTGAAGTATTATCTTTATCTGATCTTAATAAATTAACGAACCTTGTAGACGGTTCAATTAACCATATTAAAAAAATAACTGGGTATTATCCTAATACGTTAATTGCTGAGGCTAGATATGGCTTTATAAAGGGGGCTTTAAAAGAGTCGGCCATTGTTAAAGGCAAAAATGATGTTTTATTAAGTGATAAAATAGACCAAGTATTGCTTAATAAAGTATTTGGACTTCCAATTTTTGCAGTTATTATGTGGCTTATTTTTCAACTTGTTTTCAAAATAGGTGATTATCCAACAAGATGGCTTCAACTGGGTTTTAACAAATTAAGCGAGCTTTTATCAGTTTTAATGCCTGATAGTTTACTTAAATCTTTATTAATTGATGGAGTTATAGGTGGTGTTGGAGGAGTATTAGTTTTTACTCCAAAAATAATGATTTTATTTATATGTATTGCATTTCTTGAAGATAGCGGCTATATGGCTAGAGCTGCTTTTATAATGGACAGAATTATGCATAAAATTGGACTTCATGGCAAGTCTTTTATTCCTATGCTGATTGGTTTTGGCTGTACAGTCCCAGCTTACATGTGTAGCAGAACACTTGAAAATAAAAATGACAGGTTAATAACACTTCATATTAATACATTTATGAGTTGTGGTGGTAGACTTCCAATATATATTCTTTTTGCAGGTACATTTTTTACAAATAATGCTGGCAATGTTATCTTTGCAATATATTTAATTGGAATTTTAATGGCTGTTGTTTTTGCAAAAGTATTAAGAGCTACTAGATTTAAGGGTGAATCTGAACCTTTTGTAATGGAGCTTCCAGTTTACAGAATGCCAACATTAAGAGGAATATTAATTCATATGTGGGAAAGAACCTGGCATTACATAAAAAAGGCAGGAACTGTAATATTGTCAATCTCAATTATTATCTGGATACTTTTTACATTTCCAAGAATTAATAATGAGATTGTTAAGCCTTATAATGACCAAATTGTATTGCTTGAGCAAAAATTTAGCCAAGGCTTAATTTCTAATAGTGAACTTGATTTAAATATAAAAAAAATAAAGCAAGAAATGTCATTAAAGCAATTAGATTATTCTTCAGCAGGAAGAATTGGCCACTTTATTGAACCTTTATTTAAACCTCTTGGTTTTGACTGGAGGCTTGCGTTGGCTTCAATTGCGGGAATTGCTGGAAAGGAAGTGGTTGTATCAACACTTGGAACAACTTTTAGTATATCAGGTGCAAGTAATGGGTATGAAAGTTTAAGGTCTTCATTAAAAGATGCTTATAATCCTTTAATTGGCTTTAATTTTATGTTGTTTTGCCTTCTGTATTTTCCATGCATTGCAGGCTTAGCAGTATTTCAAAGAGAAGCAGGAACAAAGGAAATGATTTTTCAGATTTTCTTTACAATTACTCTTGCTTGGGTTGTTTCATTAATAGTTTATCAAATAGGAAAATTTTTTATATAATGAATTTATGACCAACCCAATCAATATAAATGGTTTATAAGGAGTCCATATAAATTATTTATGATCAGTATAAATAAAAGATTTATGGTAGGTATAAATAAAAGATTTATAATGAGTTTTTATAGAGGTGTAAAGTTAATTTTGATATAAGTTTTTTAATTGTAATTTTTAAAGGTGATTTTAATGGTTGAATTAAGCCATAGTTTAGAAGATTACCTGGAAGCAATTTATCTAATAGGCTTAGAAAAAAAAGTAATAAGAATTAAAGAAATAGCTGATTTTTTAAATGTTAAAACACCATCAGTTGTTGATGCAGTATCTAAGCTTAAAGAGAAAGAATTGGTTGTACATGAAAAATATGGCTATATTAATCTAACAAAAAAAGGTATTGAAAAAGCAAAACTAATATATAAAAAACATGAAGAGGTTTATAAATTTTTAAATCAGTTTTTAGGTATGGATGAAGAAACGTCTGAAAAAGATGCTTGTGGGATAGAGCACTATATTAGTAAAAATACTTTAAATAGAATAGTGAAATTTATGGAATTTGTTGAAACCAATCCCAAAGGTTATCCTGAATGGCTAAAGAAGTTTAACGATTTTGTTAATATTGCAAAAAAATAAATAAATTTTAAAATAAGTTTAGTTATTAAAAATTATTTTAATTTTAAATATACCTAAATATTTATAAATAGCCTAAAAGGAATTTAAATAAATGGCTGAAAAACTAGTTAAGGATTTAATGGAAACAAATGTTATATCAGTTACTGAAGATACAACAATTGGAGAGTTATCAAGACTTTTATTAAAATATAACATTACTGGTGTTCCTGTAGTTGATAAAAACAATAAATTGATTGGCATGGTTACAGATGCTGATATAATTACAGAAAATATAAGCCCAATTTTTCCAATATATTTCGACCCCCTTATAATGAGTTATGCATACATTGATAATTTTGAACAAAGACAAAAAGATATAAAGGCTTACCTCTCTACAAGAGTAGAAGAGATAATGACTCGTAGAGTTAAGGTTGTTAAAGAAGACACACCAGTAAGCGATGCAGTAAAAATAATGGTAAAAGATAGGGTAAATAGAATTCCTGTTGTTGATAAAAATAATAAAGTAGTAGGTATATTAGCAAGAGCTAATATATTAAAATCTATGCTTTCAGACAATGGGTAAGTTTCAGTAAGCTTCAGACAATTTGTAAGTTTGTACTTTAATTTTTAAGTTGCCTTCTTCTTTATCTTGACAAAAATTGTTTTATAATTATACTATTCCTCATAATATAAGAATATTAATATATTATAAAATATCTTACATTAGATTGAGGTAAAAGATGATAAAAAGAAATTTTTACACTCTTCATGCAGATATCTGCAAAACAATCTCAAACCCAAATAGGCAAGCAATTTTAGATGCACTTAGAGATAAAGAAATGACAGTAACAGAGCTGATTAATCAAACAGGTATTAGTCAGGCAAATTTATCTCAACATTTAGCAATTCTTAGAGCAAAAGGTGTTGTAAACACTCGTAGAGAAGGAAATAATATTTATTATTCAGTATCAAATTTAAAAATCATAAAGGCTTATGACTTAATAAGTGAAGTTCTTCAGGAATCACTTCAAACAAGACAAAAAACAATTAATGATGCAATTGAGCAAACCAGTAATGCTCAAATAACTTAAGTCGTTTAAGATATTTATAATATAAGTTGTTAATATTTAAAAGTTAATTTTTAAAATATAAGTTGTTAAAAAAAAAATAGCCTATCAATTAAAATAAACAATTATTTTAAGCCGGGTGTTAATTTTGTTTTTTTATTAAATATAAATATTTTTTACTTAAAGAATTTTAAATAATTTTAATTATTACCAAATAATGAAGGATTTTAATTATGGAAAATAGTCAAAAAAGAAAAAAAATAAAAGTTGTAATTATTGGTGGAGTTGCTGCTGGAACTTGTGCTGCTGTTAAAGCAAGAAGAACTTCAGAAGATGCCGAGATAGTTTTATATGAAAAATATAAGTATGTTTCTTATGCAACTTGTGGTCTACCTTATTTTGTTTCAGGTAAAATAGCCGAAGCTGAAAACCTTGTAATAAATAATGTATCCTTGCTTGAAAAAAGATTTAATTTGAAAATTAATATACTTCATGAAGTAGTAAAAATAGATCCTTCTAATAAAACCATATTAGTAAAAGATTTAAGAAATAATAATAAGTTTGAGGATAATTATGATAAATTAGTAATTGCTACCGGAACCAAGCCTCTTTTAATAAACAAAGAATTTGAAGATGCAAACAATGTTTTTTATTTAAGGACAATTGATGATGGACTTAAATTAAAAGCTAAAATTAATTTAATAAAAAATGAGTTGATTGATTTAAACCATGGTTATAGCGAGCATGAAGATGTTATCTTAGATAATTTAAAAATACCAAATGCTGTAATTATTGGTGGAGGCTACATTGGTCTTGAACTGCTTGATGCTTTTATTAGTAATGGTTTTAAAGTTACAATTATTGAGATGGCTGACCAAATCTTGCCAGCTTTTGATTATGAAATAATTGAATACCTTGAGAATTATCTAAAAGATAAAGGTGTAATATTGTTAAAAAATCAGGAAGTTAGCAATTTAGAAAAGGACAGCTCAGGAAAGATTGTAAAAATTGAAACAAATAAAGGGGCAGAATTACCTGTTGATTTGGTATTTATTGGGGCAGGTGCTAAACCTGATACTGACATTGCAAAAGAATGCGGCATAGAAATTGGAAATAGTGGTGCAATAATTGTTAATGAGTTTATGCAAACAAGCATTCCAGATATTTATGCTGCAGGAGATTGCTGTGAATGTACAGATTTTGTTTCAAGAATTAAGCAATCTTATTTACTTGCAGGTATTGCAAGCCTTCAAGGAAGAATTGCAGGTTATAATGCAGTTGGAGGAAATGATAAATTTATAGATAGCAACCCAACTTCAATAATAAAAGTTTTAGATGTTTTTGTTGGAAAAACAGGTTTAAGTTTAAAACTAGCAAGAAAGTTAGGTATAAATGCTGCGAAAATTGAGCTTCATGCTCTTGACCATGGTGGCTATTATCCTGGTGCTCAAATGATTCACATGATGCTGGTTTATAATAAAGATGATGGAACAATTATTGGTTTTGAAGCAATTGGTAAAAGTGCGGTTGATAAAAAAACTGATATTATTTCAGTTGCTATCAGGGCAAAAATGAAAGTGTGGGATTTAGTTTTTTTAAATTTCTGTTATCATCCTGAAACAGGTTCTGCCAAAGATTCTATTAATATTTTGGGAATGATTGGTGAAAATATAAAAAAAGGTGAGGTAAGTTTTATAGATGTTGAAGAACTAAGGGAAAATTTAGCAAATGAAGAATTAGCTAAAGCACAATTATTGCTTATTGATGTTAGAACCAGAAGGGAATTTAATATGGGCCATATTGATGGAGCGATAAATATACCGTTAGATGAATTAAGAGATAGTTTAAAATCAATAGAAGATTTAAAAGATAGACCAATTGTTGTGTATTGTAGAACAAGCTATAGAAGTTATAATGCATATAGGATATTAAAAAATGCTGGTTTTAAGGAAGTTTTTAATTTAAATGGTTCATATTTAAGTTGGGAGAGGCGATTGTAAAAATTTTTTAAAATATAAAAGATTTTAAATAAACATTTATATAGTATATATTTTGATTAAAAATTTATACATTATTAAAATTAGTAAGGTTTGATTTATAGTATAGGTGGGGGGATATGGAGTATAAAGAAAAAAATAATAACATAACCAAGAATACAAAAAATTTGAATATTAAATTTATTGTCTGTGATGTAATTTTAGATGAAATAAAAGATAGACTTCCAAAAGAATGGACTGTTGTCTCTTTAGAAAAAAAACTACATGAAAAGAGTGATAATCTTCGTCAAGTTTTACAGGAAGAAATTAATAAGTCTCAAGATTTTGGCTTAATAATTCTTGGTTATGGTTTATGTGGTAAATCTGTCGTAGGTTTGATTTCCGAAAAAGTTCCAATAGTATTGTTTAAATGCGATGATTGTATTTCGGTATTATTAGGTTCTACCAAGGAATACAAAAAGCAAATATCGAAATGTCCTGGCACTTATTATTTAACAAGGGGCTATATAGGGGATAATGATAATGCATTTTTGTCAAATTATGAGGAGCTTTCAAAAAAATATGATAGCCAGACACTGCAGTGGGTTATAAAAGAAATGTTAAAAAATTACAAAAGACTTGTTTTTATAAATACAGGTAATTATGATCCTGCAAAGTATAGAGAGTTTGCAATAAATGAAGCTGAAAAATTAGGGCTTGAATTTGAAGAATTAAAAGGGACTGATGAGTATTTTCAAAAATTACTTGGTAAAAAATGGGATAATGAATTTTTAATAGTGGAACCTGGCAAAGAAATAAAAATGGAAATGTTTTTAAATCAATCTTTTAGTGAAAGTATAAATAAATAAGATCATACTGATATAAGACACAAAAACAAGATACAAAAACAAGACACAAAAATAAGAGACAGAAATAAGAGACAGAAATAAAATAATATATAGAATTTGAAAAAGAGAAATAATATATAGAAATAGAAAAAGGAAACAGAAATAGAAAAAAGGATACAGAATAAAAAAAAGAATATAGAAATAAAAAAAGGAAGATAGAATAGAAAAAGAGGGAAAAGAAAAAATAGAAAGAAAAGAATATAAATGTTTAGCAGTTTATGGAAGTCCCAGAAGAAATGGAAATACAGATACTTTACTTAACACTTTAATTGAAGGACTTTTGCAAAACAAGGAAATTTCCAGTCAGTTTAATCTGTCTATTAAAAAAATTATAGTTTCGCAATTAAATATTTTGCCGTGCAAAGAATGCAGACATTGTTCTATTGATGGAATTTGTGTTGTAAATGATAATATGCAGCAGGTTTATCCTGAAATTATAGATGCTGATTTAATAGTAATAGCAAGTCCTATTTTTTTTACGACAATTTCTGGGTACTTAAAAGCATTTATAGACAGGCTTCAAAGATTCTGGGCTTTAAAATATGAATTAAAGAAAAATATTTTTAATATTAAAAATAAAAAAGGCATTTTTTTAAGTTGTGCAGGCTCAGATAGAATAGATATTTTTGACTGTGCAAAAAAGGTAATAAGAGCTAGTTTTGATGTTATTTATACTTCTTATTATAAAGATTTTTGCTTTAATAAGATAGATTTAAAAGATGACATTAAAAAAGATAGCTCAATTTTAAATGCAGTTTTTAATTATGCTAAAAATACGAATTTTACAAAGTAATTAATTAAAAGTCAGGTAAAAATTAAAAAATTATAGGAGTTAAATTTAAATATGAAAAAAGTAAAAATAGCTAAGACAGTTTTTTTTAGTATTATTTTTATATCTTTTATTTTTTTTATAGTTTTATTTAACTTAACTGGTTGCCAAGTTTTACAAGGTGTAAATAATAAAAGTATCGACAATACAGGTGCCACTAACGAAAGTGCTGGTAATCAGTTAAGTTCAAGCTTTAAATCAATTGCTCTTCCCCAAGAACTAGATTTTACATTAAAAACTTTGGAAGGTGATGAAATAACGCTATCTGGTTTAAAAGGAAAAGTTGTTGTACTGAATTTTTGGGCTACATGGTGTCCGCCTTGTAAAGCAGAAATCCCAGATTTTATTGAAGTTTACTCTCAATATAAAGACAAAGGTGTAGAATTTTTAGGAGTTAGCTCAGAGCAGCCTAGCATAGTTAGTGATTTTGCTAAAAATTCTGGTATTAATTACCCTATTTTAATTGATCAGTCAGGAAAAGTCTTTAGTTCCTGGGGAATTAATTCCATACCAACTACTTTTATAATTGACAGTGAAAGTAATATTGTCTATGGACAAGTTGGTATGATGGCTAAAGAAAAGTTAACCATAGCCATTGAACAAGTTTTAAAATAATCA
Source organism: uncultured Actinomycetota bacterium (assembly GCA_964387355.1). Taxonomy (GTDB): domain Bacteria; phylum Actinomycetota; class Humimicrobiia; order Humimicrobiales; family Humimicrobiaceae; genus Calidifonticultor. The sequence continues at coordinate 56,927 of CAYLWJ010000104.1, forward strand.
ACTTTAATATTATAAAATATTATAAAATTATAAAAAATTATAAAAATTAATAAAATAAAAATGTTTGAGATATCAGTATTATCCTCTTTTTTAGCTGGAATATTATCTTTCATGTCGCCTTGCGTTTTGCCTTTAGTCCCTGTTTATTTAGGAATAATGTCAAGAAATGCAATATACAAAAGCGAAAAAATAAAATTATCTACTAAACTTTATACTTTTTTAAATAGTCTTTTATTTGTTTTAGGATTTTCAATTATATTCATTATTCTTGGGTCAACTGCAACTTTAATTGGTCAGCTTTTAAAAAACTATCTTTCAATTATAAGCCGTATTGGTGGGGCAATTTTAATTATTTTTGGACTAAATTATATAGGAATTTTTAAAATAAAGTTTTTAAATTTAGAAAAAAGGCTAAAAATGCCTGAAGGACTAAAGACTGGTTACTTATGGTCTTTTTTATTTGGTGTTATTTTTTCATTTGGCTGGGTTCCATGTGTTGGAATGATTTTATCTGGAATTTTACTATTGGCCAGCAATATGGATACACTAAAACAAGGGATAGCCCTTTTGGTGGTTTTTTCAATTGGTTTAGGGCTTCCTTTTATTGCTTCTAGCATATTTATTGGTTTTTTTTCAAATATTTTAAAAAAAATAAATAAGCATTTGAATTTAATTTCAATCCTATCAGGTATTTTTTTAATTATACTTGGTTTAATTTTTTTAACAGATTCGATGATTAAAATTATGGGCTTTTTAACTGCTAAAATTCCTTTTTTATCTAAGTTTAACTTTTAACTTTTAACTTTTAACTTTTAGGTCAAATAAAATAATTTGAAATTTTAAGAATTATAAATTAACATTTCATAAATAACATTTAAGCATTTTAACTAAATGTAGAATTTTAATAGTTATTATAGTTTTTTAAAATAATTTTTTAATAATTTATCAATATAAAAAATATAAGAATAGGGGGAAAATTGTCATCAGTAGATCCAATTGCTTTTAGTTTTGGAAATTTTGAAATTAGATGGTATGGGATTTTAATTGCACTTGCACTTCTTATAGGTATTTTTGTTTCTTATTATATTGCAAAATATAGAGGACAAAAGGCAGAAGAAGTTATAAATTTTGCACCTTTTGCTGTAATTGCAGGGGTAATTGGTGCAAGGCTACTACATGTCATTGTTAACTGGTCTTATTATAGTGGTCATTTATCTTATATATTTGCATTTAGAAGGGGAGGACTTGCAATTCAAGGAGTAATGTTAGGCGGAGTAATTGCTCTCCTAATTTTTTGCAAGGTTAGAAAGTTAAATTTTTGGTTGTGGGCTGATATTTTATCACCAGCATTAATTTTAGGTCAAGCAATTGGTCGCTGGGGTAATTTTTTTAATCAGGAAGCATTTGGCAGACCAACTTCTCTGCCCTGGGGTATATATATTGACCCTATAAATAGACCGCTTGAATATTCAAATGCCCAATATTTTCATCCAACATTTTTTTATGAATTTTTAGCAAATTTAATGCTTTTTGGTCTTCTGTTAATGATTCACAGAATTTATAAAAGAAAGCCAGATAGTTTTCCAGATGGACTGATTTTCTGTACTTATCTTGGTGTTTATGCAGTTTATAGAAGTGTAATTGAATATTATAGAATTGATAGCAGTTATTTTTTAGGCATAAAAGTTGTATATATATTAGATGCTATAACTATAATTGCAGTTCTAATTATTGTAAATAACTTGATAAAAAGATTTAGGCTTGAGAAAATGCAGAAAAAGATGGAAGAAGAATAAGTTTATTTTATTAAATGGCAAATCCCAGCGACTGCTTTTAAGCTTAATACAAATATTATTCCTGTTCCTGGTTCATTTAATTTGCCAGCTTTTATAATTGAATTCATTACCTTATTTGTTATATTTTCATCAACAATTGTTAGAACAATTTCTTTTTCAGGTTCAATAGGTATACCAAATATAGTGCTTTCTTCATGTATACCCCAGCCTCTTCCATATATTACTGTTCCTCCTTCTGCGCCAGCATTTTTTGAAGCTTTTAATATTTTCTCAGATTCACCTTTTTTTATAATAGTTACAACTAAATCATAGTTATTTTTACAAATTTTCTCATCATAATTAATTTCATTACCTTCCATAGTTTCCTCCAATGTATTAGTTTTAATCTTTTGTTTATTGCTAAGTATAAAAACATCTTTTGAATATTATATGTAAACTCATCTTTTAAATAGTACAATAAAAATAAATTTTTAAATATTTTAAGATGTTATTATATTTTATATATTATTTCTTTGCTAATTTTATTTTTTTCTTTGCTCCTTCAACCTATAAAATATACCAAGTACTAACACAGATATAATGGGGGAGAGAGCTACTAATGAGACTAAGCCAAACCCATGTATTATAGGATCCCTAAATTCCAAGGAACTTGCTAATCCAATAGAAATTGACATTATAAAGGTTACAACCATAGGACCAGTGGCTACACCTCCTGAGTCAAATGCTATTGCTGTAAAATCTTTTCCAGCAAATATTGCTAAGACAAATGTAATTGCATAGCCAGGAATTAATATCAAAGAAAGTGGCAGCCCATAAATTGTTTTTGCCATAGATATTGCAACTGATGAAGCAACTCCAAAAGCGAGTGTAAATAATATTACTTTTTCTTTTATATAACCGCTTGAAGCATTTTCAATTTCATTACATAAAACACGTATTGCTGGCTCAGCTAAAGTTACAGCAAAACCAAGAATAAATCCTATTAGTATTAATACCCAATTATTTGAGCTGTTCCCAAAAACTTCGCCTATATATTTTCCAGTTGGAACAAATCCAATTTTTACGCCATATAAGAATAATGTTATACCAGAAAATGTCATAAAAAATCCTTTAATTATATTGAGAACTTCATGTTTGTTAAGTTTAAATATAAAAATTTGGTAAATAATAAATATTATAATTAAAGGTACAAGGGCAATAAAAACTTCAAGTAAAAGTTCTAATAAATCAGTTATAAATATTATTTCACTCATTTTAAGATATAATTAAAAGAAATTGCTTAATTTAAATGACTTTTTTACTTTGATATTATCCCTAAAAGCATTACTGTTATAACAGGACCTATTGATGCTATACCAATTAAACCAAATCCATCTGCAAGTCTTGTTTTACCACCAAGCACAGAAACTATACCAAGGCCAAGAGACATTATAATCGGTACTGTTATTGGTCCAGTAGTAACACCTCCTGCATCAAAAGAGACAGCAATAAATTGCTTTGGTGTAAAAAAAGACAACACTAAGATAATTAAATAACCAGCAAATAAAAAATATATTATTGGAATATTTAATAATAATCTTAAAAATGAAATTAATAGAAAAACACCTATACCTATTCCTATAAAAACAATGAAGATATTTTTGTTTATTGCACCATTTGAAACTAAATCAATTTGTGATGATAAAACTCTTACATCTGGTTCTGCAACAGTTACAGAAAAACCAAGGATAAAACCCATGACTAAAATTAAAGATATGGACTTTTTTTTAGGCAACTCTGAACCTATTTTTTCCCCAATTGGTAGCAAACTAATTTTAATACCTTTTAAAAACAATTTTAAGCCTAATAGGATCATAAAACTTGCTAACAAAAACTTTAGTAAAACTTGTGGCGGAAATTTTATAAATGTAAAGTGTAATAAAAATACTATAGCAATTATAGGACCAACTGTTTTTAATAAGTCTAAGAAAAAATCTTTAATATAATTTATTATCTTTAGCTTCATTTATATTCAATTTTATATCTTTACTAGTAGTAATAAATAAATATATAAACATATTATTAAAGTCTTTTAAGTTTATTAATAATAATTAAGTTTAATTTATTAAAGTTTTTAAAAAGTTTACAATAATTTAAAAAATATATAAAATTTTTTTTTAATTAAAAGTAACTTATGTGACATTAGTTTATAATTTTAGTATTATTGAGTAATATTGATAGGATTTTTATGCTAGCGAAAAATAATATTAAGAAAGTTAATAAAATAATAAAGATAATCCGAGAAATAAATAAACAGCTGCTTTGTGCCAGAGATATTAAAAGTTTATGTAAAAATATTTGTAAAACTCTTGTTAAAATAGAGGAATACAAGCTTGTATGGATTGGTTTAATTAAAGATTGTGATGTTAATTTAAAAAGCTTAAAAGATTTAATAGAAGAAAAAGAAATTAATGAAATAAATCTACAGGTGATTTCTGCAGTGGGTGATTTTAATAATGACTTAATTAATGAAATTATAAGTTCTGTTAAAAAATATAATTATAAAGATTTTAAAATTTCGGATTCTTTTAACCTTAACAAGTATATTCTTATAAAAGATTTTTATAATGAAGATTTAGATATTTCATGGAAAGATAAAGCTTTAAAATCAGGCTTTCTTTCTTCAGTAATTTTACCAATAAGGTTTTACAAACACTCTATTGGTTTATTTCAAATTTTTTCAAATGTTATAAATAATTTTAATAAAGAAGAGATAAGGTTTTTAATAGAAGTCTCTAGTGATATTAGTATTGGTATTAGAAATTTAATTAATGAGAAAAAAATAATAGAGCAAAAGAATGAGTACCAAGAGCTTTTTAATAAAATAAGCACTTGTGTGGCTATTTATGAACCAGTAGATACTGATAAAGATTTTATAATAAAAGATTTTAATAATTGTGCACAAAAAGTTGAAAAAGTAAAGAAGAAAAATATAGTAGGAAAAAGCGTTTTAGAAGTTTTTTCTGGTATAAAAACTTTTGGTTTATTTGAAGTTTTTCAAAGGGTAAGCAAAACCGGTAAACCAGAATATTTTCCTGCTAAAATTTATAAAGATAACAGAATTGAGGGTTGGAGAGAAAACTATGTTTATAGACTTCCAAATGGCGATATTGTTGCTGTATATAAAGATTTAACAAGAGAAAAAAAGTTTCAAGAGTATCTAAAAAAATCTAATTTAAAATTAAAGAAAATATTAAATAATGTAATAAACATATTAGCACTAATTGTGGAAATGAAAGACCCTTATACATTTGGGCACCAAAAACGTGTAGCCAAATTGTCTATTGCAATTGCTAAAGAATTAAAGCTTAATTCAAAAACCATTGAGGCAATTGAGTGGTCAGCTTTAATTCATGATATTGGCAAAATATCTGTTCCTCAGTCAATAATATCTAAACCTTCCAAGCTTACAGAAATTGAATTTTCTTTAATTAAAGAACACTGCAAATCTGCATATGAAATAATTTCTAGGGTTGATTTTGATTATCCAATAGCTAAAATAGTTTTACAGCATCATGAAAATGAGGATGGCTCTGGTTATCCCTATGGATTAAAAAGTCATGAAATTATGATTGAGGCAAAAATACTTGGAGTGGCTGATGTTGTAGAGTCTATGGTTTCACATAGACCTTATAGACCTGCTTTAGGTATTGATTTAGCTTTAAAAGAATTAGAAAAAAATAAAGGCAAGCTCTATGATGAAAAGGTTGTTGACGCATGTTTAATATTATTTAAAGAAAAGGGCTTTTCATTTTAATTTTGTGTTTTAACGTTTGCATTAATTTTACATTTTAGCATTTTTACCATATTTATCGTATATACTATATATACATCCACAGTAATTTTGCCTGTAAATATTTAATTGTTTTGAAAATTCCAAAGTTTTTTTAAAGCCATCATTTTTTTTAAAATCACTGTAAAAATAGCCAATATTATATTTATTTGCAAGGCTTTGTCCAATTTCATTTATAATTTTTGAATTTTTATGTGGACTTACTGAAAGAGTTGTATTAAAAAATTCAAAACCATTTTTTTTAGCCATCTGAGCTGTTTTTTCAAGTCTGATTTGAAAACATAAAATACATCTATTTCTGCCTTCAGGCTCATCTTTAAATTTTTCAGTTTTATTAAACCAGTTTTTAACTTCATATCTACCTGTAATTAGAGTAGTATTAAAAAAGCTTGATATTTTTTTTACTTCATCCAATCTTTTCAAATATTCTTCTTTTGGATGTATGTTGGGGTTATAATAAAAAAGTGCAATATCAAATTTTTTTTTTAAAATTGAAAAGGGATAGCCTAGACAATTTGCGCAGCAAACATGAAGCAGTAACTTTTTGATGTTTTTTAAATTATTTTCGTTTTCTTTGTTCATTTTTTAAATAATGAAATTAGAAAGTATAACGAAATTAAACTCAGATAC